>CAKRWX010000063.1 GCA_934418055.1 uncultured Lachnospiraceae bacterium | reverse complement strand
ACCAAAAGGTGTGTTACTTGTTAAGTTGATTGAACCGCCGTGTACCGAACGGTACGCACGGTGGTGTGAGAGGTCGGGGAATTTATTTGAATTCCCCTCCTACTCGATCATTACTCTGATACAGCCAATACAGTAGGAGTCAAGGGCATATGCCCCTGACTCCGGACCTTAGACATCCATCTTACGCCTTCCACAAAATATCATGATTAATTGTCCTATAAAACATCTCCTTCACTTTCGCCCTTTCATGCGTCTGCCCCAGAATCCACATCAATTTCGTCACAGTCGCTTCCAACGTCATATCATAAGACTCCAACAACCCAAACTCATACTTAATGGTCCGCCCAACTTCATAAACAGACATATTACTGCCTTCATTGGTAACCTGCGTGGTCATAACCACGGTCTTCCCTTGGGAGATCCATTTCTCCACTGCCTTATGGTAGCTGGCTCCTTCATAATTGGGTAGTCCGCCAACGCCGAAGGACTCAATGATTACCGCGTCATAATGTTCCGCCATATAATCCAGCACTGCCGCGTCCAAAGCCGGAATCAGCTTTAAAAGCCCTACTTTCCAGTTCATGGCATGGCAGAAAGACACCGGTTCGCGGATCAGCTCTTTATCATCTAAATAAAACAGGATATGATCGTCCTGGATGGTGGCAATATAAGGGAAATTAATGCTGGAAAATGCATTGTAGCTCTTAGTCCGCTCCTTTTTCCCGCGGGTTCCTGCGATCACCTTGCCGTCGAAGACGATATTGACTCCATGAGCCTTATCACAGGAGGCAAACCGGAGGCTGTCGCAGAGATTAGTTTTCGCGTCGGTGATCTCCAGATCGATGGGCTTCTGAGCACCGGTGATGACTACCGGTTTCCGGGAATTCTGGATCAGGTAGGACAGCGCTGCCGCCGTGTAAGCCATGGTGTCCGTTCCGTGGCAGATCACGAAGCCGTCATATTGGTCATAATGTTCCTCCACCGCCTTTGCCATGGCAAGCCAGTGCTTTGGCTGGATGTTGGTGCTGTCTAAATTCATCAGCTGCAGCGCGTCTGCCCGGCAGAATTCCTTGGCAGCGGGAACGTAGGAAAGCAGTTCTTCGGAAGAGATCAATGGCTTTAAGCCGCTGTCGCTCCGCTTGGAAGCGATGGTTCCGCCGGTGGCGATTAGTAAAATATTTTTCATGAGATGGTTCCTTTCATCGTAATAGCTATCACTAGTATAACACGGAATCCGTCTATTTACTGTGTAAATTTGCTGGAATTCAGCGATGCCACAATAAAATAGTTGTAATTAGCACAATCTATTGACTTTGATTTCCTGCTGTGCTAGTATTCTGTATACATGATGCAAAGGGGAAAAGACTTCCGGCTGGTGGGGCAGACATTTCAGCGGAAGAAAACATACGGAATTGATACGAGGAATCATTGGCGAAGAACATAGGAGGAATTACCATGAAGAAAACGATCACTGTATTCAAAGGAGACGGCATCGGCCCGGAGATCACTGACTGCGTGCTGGATATTTTAAAAGCTGCTGGGGCAGAGTTAGACTATGAGGTTTACAATGTAGGCGAAGCCGAGTGGAAGAAAAATGGCGCGCTGATCCCGGAAGAGGCATATGCGTCCTTTGACCGGAACAAAGTGCTGTTAAAGTCCCCGATTACCACACCGATTGGACATGGTTTCCGTTCTCTGAATGTGACTCTTCGCAAAAAATATGATCTTTATGCTAATATCCGTCCGGCGAAATCCAGTACCGCTGTGGAGACGCCATTTCACGATGTGGACATGGTGATTTTCCGGGAGAATACCGAGGATCTGTATGTGGGCGTGGAAGAGAAGATTGATGATGATACTGTCCATGCCACCAAGATCATCACCAGAAAAGCCAGCACCCGAATCATTCGTGACGCCTTTGATTATGCCAGAGCTCATGGACGGAAGAAAGTGACCTGTGTTCACAAAGCCAACATTTTAAAGATGTCTGACGGTATGTTCCTGGATATTTTCCATGAGATCGCTAAGGAATACCCGGACATCGCCCATGACGATAAGATCATCGACAATACCTGTATGCAGATGGTTATGAATCCAAATCAGTTTGATGTGATCGTGACTCCGAACCTGTACGGTGATTTGTTATCCGATCTGGCAAGTGGTCTGATCGGAGGTTTAGGACTTCTGCCATCCAGCAATTTAGGCACGGACTACGCCATGTTTGAGGCCGTTCACGGAAGCGCGCCGGATATTGCCGGACAGGGAATTGCCAATCCAACTGCACTTTTATGGTCTGCCTGCATGATGTTGGAGTATTTAGGCCAGCGGGAGTGCGCTGCAAAGATCCGCAGGGCTGTGGATGAGGTACTGGAAGAGGGAACCCATCTGACGCCAGATATTCACGGAACTGCCACAACTGCAGAGTACCGTGACGCGATCATTGATAAAATGAAATAATTGATAACGGCGCTGATCTGGAATGTTTTTTTGTAATAGTTGCATGAAACGACGCAAATATGATATGATTAACATAGTATCCATAATTGGATAATGCGATACACATTGATTGAACCAACGTCTTTCCTATGTTATGATATTTTTATAAAATGGAAATGACGAAAGAGAAAGGTGAATATATGAGCCAATTGCCAAAAGACCCAGTAATGCTTTTAAGCTATGTGAATACCCAGTTAAGGGATTTTTATCCTTCTCTTGAGGAATTCTGCAGCGCGGTGGATGTGCCAGAAGAGGAGATTACAAAGTCCTTAGAACGGATTTCTTATACCTATGACCGAGACAAAAACCAGTTCGCGTAAACGAGCAGGCTTTACGCTGTTAGAACTTTTGGCAGTCGTCGCGATTATTTCCATTTTAGTTATGATATCCGTACCTGTATATCACAATGTCCAGGAAAATGCAGAAAAGAAAGTCCTGGAATATAACACCAGAGTATTGGCGGATGTTCTGTCCCAGTATCTGGAAGAGGAGCGGGAGGACGGCACCGTAAGCCGGGCAGTGGTGAGAGAAGTTATGGCCACCGCAGTTGGCGATCCGGACAATCCTCTGTATGGAAGAATTGATGGAACCAGCTTAGACGAGACGTGGATCACCTATATTAACGTAGGTAACCAGTCGGATGATTATGGCGGTTTTACTTTGGAGTGGAATGGATATGAAGCAGAGTACACACCAGGTCAGCCAATCAAAATCACAAAGCAAAAGTAGAATAAATAATAGAAATATGCAAACGATAAAATCCAGACGAATGTGTCTGGATTTTTTTCGTTTGTATGGGGGGTGATAATCCGGTGGTAATTTTTACAGATGGTCATCAGAAATTCGCGGATCTGAGGGCGGAGATGGCGAAAGCCAGGCGCTATATCCATATCCAGTATTACATTATCAAAAATGATGAAGTTTTCCATTCCATGATCCCGATCCTGGAGCAAAAAGCCGCCGCGGGAGTCCGGGTGCGGATCCTGTATGACAGCATGGGCTGTTACCGGATGCCACCGAAAGTATGGAGGTATTTACGAAACCATGGAATTGCCGTCCGTGCCTTCCGTTCAAAATTAAATTACCGGAATCATCGGAAGATCGTAGTGATCGATGGGAAAATTGGTTACCTGGGCGGATTTAATATTGGAAAAGAGTATATTTCCAGAGATGTGAAATTTGGGCATTGGAGGGATACGCATCTGAAGATCAGAGGGAGTGTGGTAAGAGAACTTGAAAAATGGTTTGTCCGGGATTGGAAGATGGAAGGCAGAGTGCATGCCTGGCAGTGGCGGACATTTCATATGCGAGGGGCGTTTGCACTGGGTAAAAGACATCTTGGAAAGACAGTGAAAATGTACACGGCTAACCTTGGAAAAAGTGTAGAAGATAATCTGGAAGGGAATAAGCCCATAAAGTTTCATCCGGTGAAGATCATTGCCAGCGGCCCTGACGCCCACCGCTATGGGATTCGCAACGCCTACCTCCGCCTCTTCCGTTCCGCCCGGTGCCACATCTACATCCAGACCCCGTATTTTGTCCCCGACCGTCCCATCCTCACAGCCCTTCAGACAGCAGCTGCATCCGGCATCGACGTGCGTCTGATGATTCCATGCAAGCCCGACCACCCTTTCGTCTATTGGGGCACCTGGTACTACATGGGTCAGATCTTAAAGGCTGGAGCCAGGTGTTTTCTCTATGAAAATGGCTTCCTCCACGCCAAGGAAGTTTTAGTGGATGGAACTGTGGCAAGCTGTGGGACTGCCAACATGGACATCCGCAGTTTCCGACTGAATTACGAGATCAACGCTGTGATTTATGATGCAGAAGCAGTAAAAAAACTGGAGAATATTTTCCAGAAAGACCTGCAAAATTGCCGGGAAATCACATGGGAGGAGTATCAGAAGCGGGGATGGAATATCCGGGTAAAACAAGGATTTTCCAGGTTGTTATCCCCGCTTTTGTGAACCAGCCGCGCATAGAATTCCCCCAGAGATCCATACTAACACCATGAACAAAACAATACAGCGTAAGATCGAACAATTTACCTACAATTTTTGCAAATGCGGCATCGCAGGCTGGTGCCTGGAGGTATTATTTACCTCCATGGAATCGGTGATGATCCACGACTGGCGGCTGATGGCGAAAACTTCCCTTCTGATGTTTCCCATCTACGGCATGGGGGCAGTGCTTCCGGAGATCAGCCGGTTGGTGGACTGGTGGCTGGGCGGTCAGAGACTTGACTGGATGGACGGGGTGATCCGCCATGGGGCCTTGTATACGGTGTTGATCTTTATGGGCGAATATCTCTTCGGAAGCATCTTAAAAGCCCATGGCATCTGCCCCTGGGACTACACAGGACTCCACAGCAATATCAACGGCCTGATCCGCCTGGATTTTGCGCCTCTGTGGTTCGGAACGGGGCTGATTTTTGAGCGGATTACCCGAAAGAAGGCGGCGTAAAGGGTTGTATTTATGCCGCCGTTATACTAAAATGGAGAGTAATTAACGGATTAAAGGAGAAAAGCGTCATGTTAAAATTTATATTGGTGGCGGCAACGGTCATTCTGTTTCTTGTATTCAGTATCCCGGTGCTTGCCTGGGAGTCTTATCTGGGGAAGAAGAATCCGGAGAAGCGGGACTGGCAGAGCCTGCATATCGTTCAGTGGATCTTCCGTGTGATCTTGAAAATGGCGGGGGTACATATTACCGTGAAAGGAATTGAGAACATTCCCAAGGACAAGGCGGTTCTCTACGTGGGAAACCACCGAAGTTATTTTGACATTCTCACCGGCTATGTGACGGTGCCGACGCTGATGGGCTTTGTGGCCAAGAAGGAGATGGAGAAATGGCCTCTCCTCAGCAACTGGATGAAAAATGTCCACTGCCTGTTTTTAAACCGCACCGACATGAAGGAAGGCTTAAAGACCATTTTAGAGGGCATCGCCCAGGTAAAAGGCGGCATTTCCGTCTGGATCTTCCCAGAGGGAACCAGAAACCAGAATGAGGATCTGATGGATCTGCTTCCATTTAAAGAGGGAAGTTTAAAGATTGCGGAGAAATCCGGCTGTCCCGTAGTGCCGGTGGCTATTACCGGAACGGCAGAGGTATTCGAGGCGCATTTTCCGAAAATGCACTCCTCTAACGTGACCATTGAGTTCGGCACTCCATTTATCGTAAAGGAACTGGAGCCGGAGCAGCGGAAATTCGCGGGAGCGTACACCAGAGACCGGATTCTGGAGATGTTACAGAAAGAAAAACAGGCAAGAGAGGGCAAATAAGTGGATTTACAGGAGATACGTGGAAAACTGGATCAGATCGACAAGCAGTTTGTGGATTTATTGGAGGAGCGGCTGGATCTATGTGGACAAGTGGCCGCAGATAAGATCAAGACGGGAAAAGCCGTGTTTGATAAGGAGCGGGAACAGCAGAAACTGGCGTCCGTCCGGGCCATGGCGGGAAATGAATTTAACGCGCGGGCTGCAGAGGAGTTATTTACCCAGCTGATGACCATCAGCCGCCGGTTACAGTATCAGATCATCGAGGAACACGGAAAGAAGATCGAGACGGGATTTACCATGGTAGATTCCCTGAAAAAAGACCATATCAGGGTGGTTTACCAGGGAGTTGAAGGCGCGTACAGCCACGCGGCTACCATGCAGTATTTTGGTGATGACGTGGACGCTTACCATGTGAAGACATGGGAGGACGCCATGAACGACGTGGAGAGCGGCAAAGCCGATTACGCGGTGATCCCAATCGAGAACTCTTCCGCCGGAGCGGTGGTGGACAACTACGATCTGCTGATCAAACACCACAATGTGATCGTGGCGGAGACCTGTGTGACGGTCAATCATGCGCTGCTGGGGCTTCCAGAGGCTAATTTGGAAGACATTGAGCGGGTGTATTCCCACCCACAGGCCCTGATGCAGAGTTCCCAGTATCTCAATGCAAGAAAAGAGTGGCAGCAGATCAGCGTGGAGAACACGGCAGTGGCAGCGAAAAAGATCATTGAGGACCAGGACATCCACCAGGCGGCAGTTGCCAGTGAGACGGCTGGTAAATTATACGGCTTGAAGGTGCTGGCTTCTTCCATCAACCATAACAAGAACAACACCACCCGCTTCCTGATCCTGGCAAAGGAGCAGATCTACCGGAAGGACGCTTCCAAAGTCAGCATCTGCTTTGAATTGCCTCACAAGAGCGGTTCCCTTTACAATATGCTGGGCAACTTCATTTACAATGGGGTCAATATGATGATGATCGAGTCCCGGCCGATCCTGGGAAGAAACTGGGAGTACCGGTTCTTCGTGGACATTGAGGGAAATTTAAGCGATTCGTCCATTCAGAACGCATTGAAGAGCGTGTCAGAGGAAGCGGCGAATATGCGGATTCTGGGTAACTATTAAAAGTTTAGTAACTGCTCAGCAGGTCTGCGCACTTGCTGCGCTGACAGTAAGAAAACATGGACTAGAAGTTTACATAAAAAAGAGGAGACAAATTATGAACCGAACACCATTTATCGTATACCGCGGCTTCCGCTATCAGAATTTATTTGACCGCATGGTAGACCTGCTTTCCAGCGGAAAAGAGGGCGAGATCATCGGAGCCGAGTGCCAGGAAGAGGCTTACGCCTGTGCCAATGAACTGTTAGAGCTGGCGGCAGACTACGGATTTGAGGGCAATTTATGGCACTGCTTTTTATCCTTCTGCCTTGCCAATCACGAGAACGCTTACAGCACCTCCTGCGAGATCCGCGGCGACATGGGCGGAACTTTATCCCATATGGCAAGACAGGATTTTCAGGTATTTATGGATCTGTTTGCCTGCGACATCCGGGAACTGGACGCACTGACTGGCGGCGCACCGGTGTGGAGCGAGCTGGCTTCCTACGTTCCAGTGGACGATGGCAGCCGTGTATTTAATAAGAGAGTCCGCGACCGGATCATCGAGCTGGCAGTGACACTGGCTGGAGCGAAAACGGTGGAGGAGTTCCAGAAAGATGTGACCCAGTTCTACCGGGAGTTTGGCGTGGGCAAATTTGGCTTAAATAAAGCGTTTCGCATCCGGGAAGACGGCCATGAGGCCCAGATCGAGCCGATCGTCAACGTGGAACACGTTTATCTGGACGATATCGTAGGTTATGAATTACAGAAGAAGAAACTGATTGAAAATACCGAAGCCTTTATCCAGGGCAAGGCGGCGAATAACGTGCTGCTGTTTGGTGATGCGGGAACTGGTAAATCTTCCAGTATCAAGGGTATTTTAAATGCATATTATGGCCAGGGACTGCGTATTGTAGAAGTCTATAAGCATCAGTTCCATGCCCTGTCTTCCGTTCTGGAGCAGGTGCAGGACCGCAACTACAAGTTCATCATTTACATGGACGACCTTTCCTTTGAGGAGAGTGAGCTGGAGTACAAATATCTGAAAGCCATCATCGAGGGCGGACTGGGCCGGAGACCGAAAAATGTGCTGATCTACGCCACCTCCAACCGCCGTCACTTAATCCGCGAGAAATTCAGCGACAAGCGGGAGCTGGATGATGAGCTTCATGTAAATGATACGGTTCAGGAGAAATTATCCTTAGTGGCACGTTTTGGTGTGACCATCTATTTCGGCGCGCCGGATAAGAGAGAGTTCCAGAATATCGTCAAGGTTTTGGCGGAACGGTATCACGTGACCATTCCGGAGGACGAGCTTCTATTAGAGGCCAACAAGTGGGAGCTGCAGCACGGTGGATTGTCTGGACGTACCGCAACCCAGTTTATCAATCATTTATTAGGAACACGGGAAGAAGAATAGCAGCCGTTTGTGCAATGCATGAACGGTGATGGAAATAATCACCCAGATGTATTTCTGGAAAATCCGCCGCAGAGCAGGAGTGGGAAAAACATTGGAAGTATATCGTTGAGAATGGAGGGGTAGAAATGGCAGCGCATTTATTTGCGGCAATCGACGTGGGGTCCTTTGAGCTGGAAATGGGGATCTACGAGACCACATCCAGAAATGAGTTACGGGAGATCGACCATCTGCGTCACGTGATCTCTCTTGGCAGGGACACCTATCACACAGGAAAAATCAGTTATCACCTGGTAGACGAGATGTGCCAGGTGCTGGAAGAATTTGCACAGGTGATGAAAACCTATCAGGTGGAGGACTACCGGGCTTACGCCACCAGCGCTATGCGTGAGGCGAAGAACAGCCAGATCATTCTGGAGCAGATCCGTGTCCGCACCGGCATCCAGGTACAGGTGATCAGCAACTCAGAGCAGCGTTTTTTAGGCTACAAGGCCATCGCCATGAAGGAGACAGAGTTCCAGAAGATCATCCAGAAGGGAACCGCTATTGCGGATGTCAGTTTTGGAAGTCTTCAGATCTCTCTGTTTGATAAGGACAGCCTGGTTTCTACCCAGAACATCCAGCAGGGTATCTTGAGACTGCGGGAGACATTGGCAGGCGTCTGGTCCGACCGTCAGACGGTCCGGGGTATTTTTGAGGATATGGTAGATAATGAGCTGTATGCCTTCAAAAAGATGTATCTGAAAGACCGGGACATCAAAAATCTCATCGGCATCGGTGAGAGCATCCTGTATCTGGCCAGAGACGAGGTGGCTGGAAAACGGGTGGACCGAATCAGCGCGGCAGATTTCCAGAAGTTTTATGAGAAACTGATTCAGATGCCGGTAGACCAGATTGAAGAACGGTTCGGCGTCAATCAGGAGTACGCCCATCTGCTGATTCCAAGCGCCATCATTTACAAGCAGATCCTGGAAATGACCGGGGCAGAGATGCTGTGGATTCCGGGAATCCGTATGTGCGATGGAATTGCAGCCGATTATGCAGAAAAACAGAAATATTTGAAATTTACCCACAATTTTGACGATGATATTTTATCCGCATCCAGAAATATGGCAAAGCGCTACCGCTGCAACACCAGCCACGGCCAGCTGATCGAGAATTATGCTCTTCAGATTTTTGATGCCATGAAGAAATTCCATGGATTGGGAACCAGAGAGCGGCTGCTGCTTCAGATTGCCTCCATTCTTCATGACTGCGGCAAATTCATCAGTCTCCGTGATTCCAGCGACTGCGCCTACAACATCATCATGGCCACGGAGATCATCGGTCTGTCCCATGCGGAGCGGGAGATTGTGGCGGATGTGGTTCGGTGTAATCTGGACACCTTCCAGTACGGAGAAGGAAGTATTCTGGCAGGTAAGCTGACGGCTATGCTGCGGCTGGCCAATGCCATGGACCGGAGCCATCACGCACGGCTGGAGGATGGCAAACTGCAGGTAAAAGGCAATAAGCTGATCATTGCGACTTCCTACGCAGGCAATCTGGCCCTGGAGACCATGGCAGTAGAAGATAAGGCGGACTTTTTTGAGGAAATGTTTGGAATCCGCCCGGAGATCAGGCAGAAAAGGAGAGTGTAATTCATGGCAGATAGTGAATCTCGTTATAAGAAACCGGAAAATTATGGAAACCGGGAACTGAGCTGGCTGGACTTTGATTATCGTATTCTGGAAGAAGCCAGAGATAAAAGTCTCCCTTTGTTTGAACGGCTAAAATTTTTAAGCATCACGGCGTCCAATCTGGATGAATTTTTCATGGTCCGTGTAGCTTCCTTAAAAGACATGGTGAATGCAGGATACACCAAACCAGATCTTTCCGGCATGAAGCCGTCAGAGCAGCTGGAGAAGATCGGGGAGAAGACCCATCGTCTGGTAGAGATGCAGTATTCCACCTACAACCGTTCCCTGATTCCGGCCCTGAAAGCCAATGGGCTGCGGGTGATTTCCCGTCACGAGGAGCTGACAGAGGAAGAAGGCCGTCTGGTGGACGAGTATTTTAAG
>CAKRWX010000062.1 GCA_934418055.1 uncultured Lachnospiraceae bacterium | reverse complement strand
ATATTCTGCTGATCAAGCCGGAGGAGGATGGCAATGCGAAAATGAAAGTTCTGGCAAATCACAATACTACCTGGCATTACCAGAGGTCACACTGTCATCCGACTTTCAGCTGGGATGGGAAGAAATTGTTATATGCGGCAGATACCGATGAGTGGCATGATAATCTTTTCTTAGTAGATGTACCAGAAACGATCGACTGATTAAAAAAATAGGAGTGTGAATCATATGAAAATCAGTACACCAGAAGCACAGGGAATTTCAAGTAAGGCATTGGAGCGGTTTGTGGATAAATTAAAAGAACAGAAAATACCGGTTCACAGTATTTTGATGGCCAGGCATGGTCATATGATAATGGAAGCCTATTATCAGCCGTATGATAAGGAAAAACTGCATCGGATGTTTTCAGAGACCAAAAGCTATACTTCTCTTGGAATTGGACTTCTGGTGTCTGATGGTGTGATTCGTCTGGAAGATAAAATCTGTCAGTATTTTCCGGAATATCTTCCGGGGAAAGTGCATCCATGGCTGGAAGAAATGACGATCAAAGATATGCTGCGGATGGAAACCTGTCACAATAAGACTACTTATGAGAAGACCAGCACCACAGAAAACTGGGTCAGAAGTTTCTTCCAGACAGTGCCGACCCATCGTCCGGGCCAGATATTTATGTACGATACTTCTGCATCTCATACGTTATGCGCTTTGGTTGAAAAATTGACAGGGCAGAAACTGCTGGATTTCTTAAAAGATCGGATACTGCGGCAGATAGGTTTTTCAGAAGAGAGCTATATCATGGAAGATCCATTCGGTGTTTCTATGGGAGGTGCTGGTCTGATGGCAAAGCCAACAGATATGTTAAAGGTTGGACTGATGCTGTTAAATGGAGGAAAACATCCGGATGATTATGGAAAAGAGGATGGAAGACAGGTATATCCGAAGGAATATTTGGATCAGGCATTAAAATTCCAGACATCAACAATTATGAATTCCTTGAGTTCCTTGTCCTTGTTGAACTGGGGGTATGGATTTCAATTTTGGAAAATGCCAGATAATGGCTTTGCCATGATTGGACTGGGAAGTCAGGATACCTTGTGCTTCCCGGAGCAGGATATGGTGATTACCATGACTTCTGACACCCAGGGAATTCCGAATGGAAGTGCTATGATTCTGAATTTGATCCGAACAGAAATCTTCGAACAGTTATCTGATCAGCCGCTTCCTGAATTAGGGGAGACAGAGCAAAAATTATGGAAAGAAAAACTGGAGAAGCTGGAACTTCCTGTTCTGGAAGACTGGGGTGGTGAAAATGTGTCCCAGATGGTAAATGGAAAAGATTATAAATTTTATGTAAACCAAGAGGGCTTCTATCGGATGCGCTTAAGTTTTGAAACCGATCAGACTGGAGTCCTGGAATATGAAAATGAGCGTGGAAATCATCAGATTCCATTCGGAATGGGAAATAATCAGATTGGAATGCTTCCAGAATATGATCAGTTATGCGCTTCCTCTGGCGCATGGTGCAGCAAAGATACGTTCCATGTGTGTTGCCAGCTGATTGATGAATCTGTGGATGCGGTTCATTTTAAGTTAGTATTTGCAGAAAATGGAACTATGACGATTCTTATGAAGAAGACAGAAGAATCGAAGCTTAACAAGTTCCAGGGCATTTATACAGCAGTAGGCTGATAAAAAGCACCTAATGTTGGATGGAGACCGGAAATGTTATACGAATTTCTTTGTTCCGTCAATAACTTTTGGATAAAAGACACAAGTGCTGTTCGTGAAAAAGGTCAATAAAATATACAATATAAATAGAAAATAAAATGAGTAAAAAATAAAAACAAACAAAATATACAATAAAAGTAAAAAAAAAGCACAAAATGTAAAATTAGTGATGTATCTATTTCCTATACTGGCTTTTATAATAAAAGTATAAGAAAATTTTAGAAAAATAAAAAAGGGGAGATTCACATGAAGAAATTCTACAGGCAGCTCTATCGTCAGAGATTCCTGATCCTGATGATGCTTCCAGGTCTTTTATGGTTTTTGATCTTCAAGTATTGTACCTACGCAGGATTGGGACTGGCCTTTACCAACTATGGATTTAAAAAATCCGTTGATTTTGTAGGCCTTCGGAACTTTAGTCGTTTGTTTAAATCAGCACAATTCTGGACAGCCTTTAAAAACACCATGATCATCAGTATCTGCAACATTGTGTTTTATTTTCCGTTTCCAATCATTATTGCACTGCTGATCAATGAGCTGCGGTCTTTGAGGACGAAGCGTGCAGTACAGTTTATGATCTACATTCCATACTTTTTCTCCTGGGTAGTAGTAGGAACGATTTTCGTGAACATCCTTTCTCCATCCAGCGGTGTGGTAAACCAGATTTTAAATGCACTGGGACAGGATTCGATCTACTTTATGGCAGATCCGAAATGGTTCCGCGCGGTACTGATCGTTTCTTATATCTGGAGACAAATGGGATATGGCGCAGTCATCTATGTGGCAACCCTTTCCACCGTGGATCCACAGCTTTATGAGGCGGCTGCCATTGATGGATGTAATAAATGGAAACAGGTATTTTATATTACCATTCCTTCCATTAAACCGACGATCGTGACCATGCTTCTTCTGAATCTGTCCCATGTGCTGCTGATTTTTGAACAGATCATGGTTATGTACAATGCTTCTGTATATTCCGTCAGCGATGTACTTCAGACATATACATATCGAGAAGGAATCCTTTCTGGAAATATCGCTTATGGTACAGCGATCAGTTTATTTACCGGCGTTGTCAGCCTGATTCTGGTTATGAGCACTAACTGGATCTCCAAGCATTTCCTGGAAGATTCCATTCTGTAGGAGGAATAGAAACTATGGCAAAAAAGCAATCAACCGCGATTCGGGAGTCAAACGCAAGAAAAATCTTCCGGGTTGTCAATGGACTATTTCTTGCATTGGTCTGTATTGTTGTTGTAATTCCAATCTGGAATGTTGTTGTAACATCCTTTGCACAGGATAAAGATGTTATGGGCGGCGTATATCTGCTGATCCCGAAGTCCTTTACCCTGAAAAACTACCTTAAGATCTTTAATAGCGGTTACATGAGAGGCTTTTATAACTCCATGTTTATAGCAGTTGTCGGAACGGCCATCGCTATGATGATCACGGTTCCGCTGGGATACGCATTAGCCCAGAAGAAACTGATGGGAAGAAAGATCATCATGAGACTGATCAGTATCACCCTGGTATTTGACGCAGGAATCATGCCGTTCTACATTTTGATCAAAACCTTAGGACTGATCGATTCCAGATGGTCACTGATCCTGCCATTTGCAGTATCATCCTTTAACCTGATCATCGTGAAAAACTTTATGACCTCCATTCCTGAAAGCCTGATCGAGGCTGCGGAGCTGGATGGCTGTAACGATCTGATGACACTGGTGAAGGTAGTAATCCCGCTTTCTGTGCCGATCCTTTCCGCGGTTACCCTGTTTTACTTCGTATCTTTCTGGAACCGTTACACAGAAGCAGTAATGTTTATCAATAACAGCGCCAAATACACCTTACAGGTTATGCTGCGTGCCCTGGTATTCCAGAGTGATGGATCTTTAGGTGAGGGCAATATCGTTTATGACAATATGAAAATGGCAGTTATGGTACTTGGTATGCTTCCGGTACTGGTCATCTATCCATTTGTTCAGAAATACTTTGTATCCGGCCTGATGTTAGGCGGCGTAAAAGAATAAGATCATAAATAAGATCATAACTCAGCCTGCGGGGACAGACTGGAAATGATAAAACAACCATATGTAATGTATGAAGGAGGAAAAGACATGAAAAAAAGACAAGTAGCACTGGCATTGGCAGCAGTCATGGCAGTAGGTTCCGTTGCAGGCTGCAGCGGTTCATCCGACACGAAGACAACCACCGCAGCAGCGGCAGAGACCACAGCAGCAGGCAGTGAGGCAGCAGCAGAGACTACCACAGCAGCACCGGCAGAAAGAGTAAAACTGACCATCTGTGCTCCAGATAATACCTTTGGTTTAAGTACTGATCCAGATATGCAGCAGGCAGTGATCGATATGCTGGATGAGAAAGCCAATGTCGATCTGGAGGCGATCATCCCTCCGATCAGCAGCTATAATGATAAACTGGAGACCATGATGGCTGGCGGTGATGTACCGGATATCTTCTCCATTTCCCAGGCTATGACAAGACTTCCAAACTACGTTGCAAGAGAGCAGGTTATGCCTTTAAGTGATCTGATCGCAAAATCCGAGAAGCTTTCCGCAATTGACCAGTCCTATTATGATGCTCTGGCAATCGATGGCGTGGTATATGATGTTCCTTACTACTATCCAAGAGTAAAATGCTTATTCCTGCGTAAAGATATCATGGAAAAATATGGTATCAATTTAAGCACAACACCGACCACAGAGGAGTTTATGACTGAGATGAGCAAGTTAAAAGGAACCGGAATCATTCCTTTCAGCTTCCCGAAATGGATCGATAACTTCCAGTATTTCATGAATTCCTTTGGCGCATATGCCGGTATCTATAAGAATGCAGATGGTACTTATGTAGATGGTATGCAGGAGCCGCAGATGGTTGATGCATTAAACTACTTAAGAGATCTGTACACCAATGGTGTTCTTGATCAGGAGTTTATCACAACTGAGAATGCAACCATGCGTGAGTATGTATACACAGGTAAGGCAGCATGTGATATCGACTATGTTGCCAACTATTCTAACTATGTGATCCAGTCTGAAGCAGCTGGCGCAGCAACCGATGTACAGCCGATTTACATGCTGGCTGGTCCAGATGGCAAGGGTGGCGGCTTAAACGAATCCATCCAGACTGCATGGTGCATCTCCTCTGAGTGCAAAGATCCAGAGGCAGCTATGAGAGTCATTGAAGCATTGGTCACTGATCCGGAGATGCATACAGCATTCTACAGCACTGGTGTTGAGGGTGTTCATTACACCATCGAGAATGGCCAGGCAGTTGCAACTGAAAAAGCGGCAAACTCCGGTTATGCCATCAAATACAATTACTTAACAGATTCCTATATTCCTGATTTCTCTTCTCTGCCATATCAGCCAGATGAGAAGACCAAAGAGACTCTGGAAGTCCAGAAGGGTTATATCGAAGAAGCAATGAAATTAAGAGGCGAGAAGCAGATGATCCCATCAAATGTTTCTACTCTGTATGATGAGACAGCAGCTTCTATCACGAGTACCTGGAAAGAAGTTGTTTCTCAGATCGTTCTTGGATCTACCAGCGTAGAGGACGGATTAAAATCTTATAAGAATTTCTGGAACAGCGTAGATGGTGACACCATGTTAAAGGAATTAAACGGACAGTAGGCAATCAAAATATGCGGCCGGAAGACCTGGTTCTTCCGGCCTGTTTGTTTCTAAAAAAAGAAAAATTTAAATGAACCGTTCACAGAAAAGCGTGGTATTATAGAACATAGAAATGACGGAGGACAGCACACGATGAAAAACAACAAAAGAAAGAAAATCCGTCCTATTTATGTAAGCTTCCTGGCTACGCTTCTGACGGCGGCCTTTTTGCTGAACCTGGTCTATTTGCTGTATTTTTCCTACAGTGCAAGAAAATTGGATCAGGAAGAACGGGCGCGAAGTTTAAATCAGACGGTATATTATGTGAATCACTACATGGGAGAACTGGAAAATAGCGCCGATCTGTTGTCCAGTTCTTCTACGATACAGAAACTGCTGACTCACCGGATCAAGAAAAATTATCTGGATTATCTGGACTGCTCGGAAGCGATTTCCGAATATATCATGACAGTTCCGAAGATCTACCGGATTGATTTTTACACAGCCTCCAGCTATACTCTGGTGACTTCTTCAGAGGGCGTTTTCTATGATCTGACGGCACAGGAACGGGAAAACTATGAACAGTATATGGAATCCGATGAGAAGTGGTTCATGGATATTCATTATCCAGGAAAGGAACCAAGGCTGGTAAGCAAAACCAGAAATGAGGAGTATGTCAGCCTGATAAAGCCTGTATATTCGAAATATACGGGGAAAAAGACCGGAGTTCTCTGTATTTCTGTCCGGGTAGCAGAATTAGAGCAGCTGATGCCGCAGACGACCAATCCCTCAGAGGGGGTCTGCATGTACTATAAAGGAGAGGCGGTTCTGGGAACGGAGAATGAGCCGTCTGGTGTCCAACGGATCCAACAGGTCTCTGATTATATGGATATGAGCTTTGCCTATGACTATAGACCTGCGGTCATGGAGATTTTTAACTGGAAATATACAGCTGCTATGATGCTGATGATTGTATTTTTTGCAGGAATCTTCCTGGTGATCGTACGGATCTCTGAACGGAGGATGTTTGATCCGGTCAGACAGCTATTGGATGGCTTCCATCAGATGGAAAAAGGCAATTTTGAGCTGAGGCTGACCCAGGAACGGAAGGATATTTTTGGAGAACTGTTTTATGGGTTTAATCACATGGCAGAACAGCTTCAGAAGATGATCGATCAGCTGTCAGAGGAACGGGGGCATCGGAATGAGATCAAATTCCGGTTATTACAGATGCAGATCAAGCCCCATTTCCTTTATAACCTGTTCAATAACATGATCTGGATGATGGAACAGAAGGATTACGAAAAGCTGGAGGTTCTGATCCAGTCAACAGCCGGGTATTATAAGACAGCTTTGAACTTCGGAAACAGGGATATTCTATTGATGGATAACCGGAGACAGCTGGAATGTTATGGGGAGATCCAGAAAATCCGCTTTGGTGACCGGTTCACCTTACAGGTGGATTTTCCGGAAGAACTTCAGTTCTATTCCATTCCGAATCTGTTGTTGCAGCCTCTGGTAGAAAATGCCATCGTCCATGGAACAGACGGGGCCGAAAAAATCTGTCACATCCAGGTATCGGCCAGAACGGAAGGAGCATATCTGGTATTGACAGTAGCAGATGATGGATGTGGAATTACCCAGGAGGAATTGGCGGATATCCGGAAGGAAGTGGCCAATTATGAGGAAGATGGCAAGAACTATGTGGCGCTGGTGAATATCTCAGCCCGCCTTCATACCCTTTACAAAGGCCATGCGGATTTTCATATTGACAGCAGTTTGAATGGGGGTACCAGGATTATTTTGAAACTCCCGTTGGAAGAGGTGAATAAAACATGTATCGTCTGATCATAGCAGATGATGAGAGAATTGTGTTAACTGGAATCAAAAATACCATCGACTGGGCTTCCATGGATGTGGAAGTGGTGGCGACAGCCCAGGATGGGGAAGAATTATATCAGAAAGCAGTAGAATATGCGCCAGATATTGCCCTCGTGGATATCCGGATGCCAGGAATGGATGGGTTAACTGCCATTGAGAAGCTAAGGCCGATCCTGGAGAACTGTCAGTTTATTATTTTCACGGCATATGAGGATTTTTCTTATGCCAAGAGAGCCCTGGAACTGGGGGTCATGGCTTATATCACAAAGCCAGTTCTGAAAAATGAGGTCATCGAGAAGGTTTCTCTTGCGGTGAAACGCTTAAAAGAGCAGGAAAACAGGGAAATGGGAAAGGAAAAAAGAAATGTCTCTGAGATACCTGAGAAAGAACATAGTCAGGAACAGCCAGCTGCCATTGACCAGATCAAGAGGTATATGCAGGCCCATGTAGATTCAGATTATTCGTTAATGGATGTGGCGGATTATATGCAGATGAATCCAGCGTATTTAAGCCGCTATTTTAAAGAAAAAACCCATGAAACGTTTATGGAATATGATAAAAAGCTGAAGATGGACCGGGCGGCGCAGCTGCTTTTATCTACCAATATGAAGACCTATGAGATCGCCAGCCAGCTGGGATATAAAAGTGTTCAGCATTTTTCAAGGATTTTCAAGGAATATTATAATTATACACCGATGGAATACCGGCAAAGGAGGAACATGCAATGAAAAACGTAGTATTGAGCAACGAAGATTTTCAGGATTTTCCCATTGGGGAGTTTCCCTATGACAAAGACCACACGGCGATGGGAGAATATCAGTACGTGGTAGCGAAGGGCTATCACGGCAACTGGGTAGACATGGTCTGCAACTCATCATACAACGGAACCGGTCCAACCTGGCTGATCACGGAACGTGACGGAAGACATTTTATGGAGTCCATGCGGATCGAGAAAAACCGGCCTCACCGGATGTTCCCGACTCTGGAAACCGGAAAGCACCAGTGGAAGGACTACGAGGTGTCCGTCTCCGTCAGACGTCTCTCCCAGAAGGGCATGGCAGGTCTGGTATTCAGCATGAACCACAGCATTGACACGCTGGTATTCTATCTGGATGGCAAGGACAAAGCAGCAGTGGCATATCGTCATAAAGAAGAAGTCCATGTATTAAAAGAGGTGGCCTTCCCGCATGGCTGTGATCAGGAATATCGCCTGAAAGTGGACTGTGATGGCCGCATTGCCAAGGTTTATGTGGACGACCAGGAGCTGTTCCAGGTAGAGGATGATCTGGTGGCAAGAGGTGGAAAAGCAGGAATCACTGCAGACTGCCCGTCCAGATTTGCAGATTTTAAGGTATGTGTATCTGAAAAAACGAAACAGGAAATCGATGTGGCAGAGCTGGCTGTAAAAGAGACAGAAACGGAAGAGATGAAGAAACATCCGAAGATGAAGCTCTGGAAGAAGATCGACCTGAAAAACTTCGGAACCAGCCGTCAGATCCGTTTTGGACATCTGACAGGAACCGATGAATGGTATGTGGTCCTGGCACAGATGCAGAAGAGAGTCAGCCGTGACGCCTATGGATTTATCAGCTGTCTGACCGCCATTGATTTAGAGGGCAACGTATTGTGGCAGTTGGGAGAGCCTTCCGATAAGACGGAAGAACTGGGCAAGGTTTCTGCGGATATGGCATTTCAGGTTTATGATATTGATGGAGATGGAAGGGACGAAGTCATCGTGGGATGGGATTTTGAGATCCGGATTCTGGATGGCGAGACAGGAACCATTAAGAAATCTGCGAAAACTCCATTTTCCGATGATGACGATGCGGATCTGATCGGCGTTCCTTACCAGACTTACGCTTTTGAGCGGATCAACCCAGATGGCATCCGTATCTGCAACTTCAGGGGCAAAGAGAAACCGGCGGATATTCTGATCAAAGACCGTTATTGCCGGATCTACGCTTTGGACGAAGATTTGAATGTGATGTGGAAATTTAAGAGCCCGACGAACACTGGTCATTGCCCGCTTCCAATCGATATTGACGGAGACGGAAAGGACGAGCTGCTGGTAGGCTATAAGCTGTTAGACAGTGACGGACAGATGCTGTGGAGCTATCCGATCTCTGAGGATCATACGGATGAGATCGTAGCAGGAAAATGGATGCCAGGCGAGGACGAAGGTCATTTTGCCTGTGTTTCCGGTACAGAAGGCTTCTTTATCGGCGACTTCTATGGCAATATCGTGGCAAGAGATATGATCGGTCATGCACAGCGTGTATCCATTGCCAACTATTGTCCGGAGCGGGAAGGCAGAGAGATCGTGGTTACCAACTTCTGGGGACATCAGGGCGTAATCTTCCTTTATGACTGCTACGGCAATCAGATCTGGGAGATGGAAAATGAAATGAATGGCAATATCTTAGCTCCAGTTAACTGGGATGGCGATGGCACAGAACTGATCTTAACCAACGCAGATGCAAAGAAAGGCGGTCTGTTAAATGGTAAAGGTATCCGCGTGGTGGAATTCCCAGACGATGGACATCCGGTTCTGTGCTGTGAGTCACTGGATCTGACCGGCGATGAGAGAGACGAGCTGGTAGTATGGGATTACCATTCCATGTACATTTATACCCAGGATGACTGCCCGAAGGAGCAGACCTATCATCCGGTACAGTTCCCGATTTATAACGCTTCCAATTATCGTGGTGAGTATTCTTACCCGGATGCTTCTTACCTGGATTTCCATGCAGATAAGGAGAAAATGAAAGCCAATCGGAAATAAACAGCAAAACAAACAGCAAAAAGCAAACAGTAAAAACAAACAGTGAGGGCAGATCAATGAAGGAAAAACTTCGGCAGCAGGCAAGAGTGCAGGCCCGGGAGAAGGCAGAAGCGTATTTAAAAGATCTTTCCATCGAAGAACAGGCCATGCTTTTAAAATATGAGTCTCCGGCGATTCCAAAAGCAGGAATCCCGGAGTATAACTGGTGGAATGAAGCTCTTCATGGGGTGGCGAGAGCCGGAACAGCTACCGTATTTCCGGTTCCCATCGCCATGGCGGCATCTTTCAATGAAGATCTGGTAAAAGAGATCGGGGATTGTATTTCCACGGAAGGACGAGCAAAATACAATGGGTTCCAGAGAGAGAAGGACTACGATATCTTTAAAGGTCTTACCTACTGGTCCCCCAATATCAACATTTTCCGTGATCCCCGAAGGGGAAGAGGTCATGAGACCTTTGGAGAAGATCCCTATCTGACAGCGCACATGGGAGAAAAGTTCATTGAAGGGAT
>CAKRWX010000061.1 GCA_934418055.1 uncultured Lachnospiraceae bacterium | reverse complement strand
GGTATGGGCTGCCATCTCCTGAAGTTGTCTGGGCATGGGGATCACTTCCGACACTTTATCATCTTCATCATATGTGGAAGAATACGAAAATAGAATCCCGCTTGTGGGATTCTCCGCTCGCGGCGGGTCGCTGAGGCGACATATTTCCCCGTCGCCGCGGTGCGATATCACCGGACTTTTTTCACACACGAAAAAAGTCCTCAATCATATGATTGAGGACTCTTGACATTCTCAGCAATTAGTTGAATTTACGCTTTCTAGCAGCTTCAGACTTTTTCTTACGTCTTACGCTTGGCTTCTCGTAATGCTCTCTTTTGCGAATCTCCTGCTGAATACCAGCCTTTGCGCAGTTTCTTTTGAATCTGCGTAAAGCGCTGTCTAATGATTCATTATCTTTAACGATCACGTTTGACATAGCTCACACCTAACCTCCCTCCAGTTGTGTACTTGTGCATAATACAACTGTTTGGGTATTTTTATAGCACTGTTATGATTATAGCATAAAATCTCTATTCGTCAACTGATTTTTTCATGGATTTCCAATTTTTTTCAATTTTATGCCTGAACCTGCTCTTTTACTACCTCAACAGCTTTTGCAAGGGCCTCGTCCACACCTGCCGGGTTCTTACCGCCAGCCTGTGCCATGTTTGGACGTCCGCCGCCGCCACCACCTACTAATCCGGCGATCGCTTTGATCAGATTGCCTGCATGTGCGCCCTTCTTCTGGGCTTCGTCTGTAGCAGTTGCCATTAAGTTTACTTTGCCGTCCTGGACAGATGCGATGACGATCACGCCCTCGCCAAGTTTCTCCTTCAGCTGATCTCCCAGATTTCTCAGTCCGTTCATATCAACGTCAGCTACTCTGGTTGCCAGAACCTTCACGCCTGCTACATCTACTACCTGGCTCATTACATCACCCATGGCGCTGTTTGCCAGTTTGCTCTTTAATTTCTCATTCTCAGAATGAAGAGCCTTAATCTCCTCTAACATCGCCTCGATCTTCTTCTGAAGCTCTGCTGGAGTGGTCTTTGCAGTCTTTGCTGCTGCGTGAAGCTCTTTTTCTGTATCCTGATAATAAGCCATCAGTCCTTCGCCGGTCAGTGCCTCGATTCTGCGGACACCTGCTGCGATACCTGCCTCGGAAAGGATCTTAAATGCGCTAATCTTCTCGGTATTAGAAACGTGAGTACCACCACAAAGCTCTACAGAGAAGTCACCCATCTTGACAACACGTACCTTCTCACCATATTTCTCACCAAACAGTGCCATGGCTCCGGATTTCTTTGCCTCATCCAGGCTCATCTCCTCGGTAATAACCGGAAGCGCTGCCTGAATCTCTTCATTGACCAGATCCTCTACCTTCTGTAACTCCTCTGGAGTCATAGCGGAGAAGTGGGTAAAGTCGAAACGAAGACGTCCAGCATCTACATAGGAACCAGCCTGCTCTACGTGATCGCCCAATACCATACGCAGTGCTTTCTGAAGCAGATGAGTTGCGCTGTGGTTCTTCGCAGTAGAAAGACGGTTCTTCTCGCATACCTTTAAGGTAACGGTCTCACCTGTCTGGAACATTCCCTTGGTCATCACACCTACATGACCGATCTTGCCGCCCTGTAAATGAATGGTCTCTTTTACTTCAAACTGACCATGGTCACTTACGATGGCACCAACATCACCCTGCTGGCCACCCATAGTGCCGTAGAATGGAGTCTCATCTACAATGATCGTACCAGTCTGTCCATCAGTCAGAGCCTCTACGATCTCATCCTCTGTGGTCAGAACGGTGATCCTGGAATCATGAACCAGGCGGTCATATCCAACGAATTTGCTGGTGATGGCTGCCGGAATGGACTGGTATACCGTTACATCAGCGCCCATGTAGTTGCTGACTTTCCGTGCTTTACGAGCTTTCTCTCTCTGCTCTTTCATGGCAGCCTGGAAACCATCCTCGTCAACGGTGAAGTTCTTATCTTCCAGAATCTCCAGAGTTAAGTCTAACGGGAATCCGTAAGTATCATACAGCTTAAATGCGTCAGCACCGGAAAGAACTGTCTTTCCTTCTGCTACCATCTTCTGCTCCATCTCTCCTAAGATCACAAGACCCTGGTCGATGGTCTTATTGAATTTTTCTTCTTCCTCTGCCAGTACCTTTAAGATCATGACCTGCTTCTCTTCCAGCTCTGGATAACCATCCTTAGACAGAGCGATCACAGTCTTACTGAGTTCTGGCATGAAACGTCCCTCAATGCCAAGCAGACGGCCATGACGGACTGCACGGCGCAGCAGACGGCGCAGCACATATCCACGGCCTTCGTTGGAAGGCATGATACCATCAGAGATCATGAAGGTACAAGATTTCACATGATCAGCGATGATACGCAGGGAAACATCCTTTTTCGCGTCAGCCTGGTATTCTGTATGAGCCAGTGCACATACCTCATCCAGAAGTGCTTTGTTGGTATCTACACAGAACAGGGAATCTACATCCTGTACGATCACAGCCAGTCTCTCCAGGCCCATACCAGTATCAATATTCTTCTGTTTTAACTCCGTATAATTGCCATGTCCATCATTCTCAAACTGGGTAAATACGTTATTCCATACTTCCATGTATCGGTCGCAGTCACAGCCAACGGTACAGCCTGGCTTACCACAGCCATACTTCTCGCCGCGATCATAATAGATCTCAGAACATGGACCACAAGGACCAGCGCCATGCTCCCAGAAGTTATCTTCCTTACCAAAACGGAAAATACGTTCTGCCGGAACGCCGATCTGCTTATTCCAGATGTCAAACGCCTCATCATCATCTAAATAAACCGATGGATACAGACGGTTTGGATCCAGCCCGACTACTTCTGTTAAAAACTCCCAGGACCAGTGAATGGCTTCTGTCTTGAAATAATCACCGAAAGAGAAGTTTCCCAACATCTCGAAGAATGTGCCGTGACGCGCAGTCTTACCGATATTCTCAATATCGCCGGTACGGATACACTTCTGGCAGGTGGTCACACGTCTTCTTGGCGGAATCTCCTGTCCAGTGAAATATGGCTTTAATGGAGCCATACCAGAGTTGATCAGCAGTAAGCTGTTGTCGTTATGTGGAACCAGAGAGAAGCTCTTCATAGCCAGATGGCCCTTGCTCTCAAAGAATTCCAGGAACATTCTTCTTAATTCGTTTACACCGTATTTCTTCAACTTCTTGTCCTCCGAACTACCTGCGGCTTATCCTATTGGCGATCTGCCGCATAAATTTCTAATTTTGATCACTTAATTCTTAGCAGCGTCCTTTTTATCACGGAATTTTTTTCCGCAGGTGATGCCCGCCCACGCCACTGCAGCGAAAATAAGAACCTTCACAATATATTGAACCAGGCTTGCTAATACAGCACTCATAAGCTACCTCCTTTGCGGTAAATCTGTTGGCAACTGTTTCATTTCTTCACAGTTACATTCTGTTTTTTAATAAACGCATGATCGTTTTTATCCTATCATATGTGGAAATATTTATCAAGGGTGGAGGTAAAATTTTGCGTCCCCAACATGCCTATTTTCTTCCTCCGTACAGATAATCTCCCTCTGGAATATCTTTGGGCAATACAAAATCGTCCGCCGGGATCAGCATCAGGACGAAGCTGACCATCAGCATCAGGCAGCAGACCCAGATGGTATGGTACGCAAGAGATTCCGCCAGCTTAAATCCAGTGCCGGCTCCAAGCGCAAAGATCAGAATGATCCCCAGATAACGGTAAGTCTGATCCAGCAGCTTGTGGTTATGGGTCTTTAAATAAGCGCTCAGGGACTCAATCTCACTCCGGATATTACCAATACACATGGTACTGGCGATGGTATAACCATTAACCTTCCGGAACGTCTGCACCTGCATGGCGCAGGCAAAAGAGGTCAGGGCATTGGCCGCCATATTGGCTGATTCCGGCATCAGACCTACGCTAAACAACAAAATGACCTCAGCTAACACCACCAGCTGCCTCCAGTGCACCCGTTTCATGTTTTTGTAACGCATATGTACCTGCTCAGCCACAAAAACGCCACAGACAAAAGCCAGCACAGGGATCAGGTAATGAAGTCCCCTTTGAAATTCCCCGTCAAAGAAATAACCACTCATCAAAACAATATTGCCCGTCTGGGCATTGGCAAATACCTTTCCACGCATACAGTAACTGTACGCATCCTGCAATCCTCCAGAAAATGTCAGAAATGTGATCGTCAACATTGCATCTGACATCTGTCCCCGTTTACTCTTCAACCATCTCATGCTTCTGCCTTTCTGTCGCAGGCTTGTTGTGAAGCCCGCTCGTGTCCTATATCTTATCACGTTTCTAAAATTTTTCCAGACCCTTTTGAGAAATATTTAACACATCCAGAAATTTTCTTTTGGCCTGATTTTCCTCTTTTCCTGCTTTATAGATCATATAGATTCCCCGCTCTGGAATTTCTCCCCGCAATGGAATCTGGAAAACTTTTCCCTGCTGCAGCGCTGTCTGGGCCAGTTCCAGAGGCAAAAATCCAATTCCAAGGTTCTTTTCCACCATCGGCAGGATCAGGTCTGCCGTAGCCACTTCAATGTCTACATTCTTCGTCAGACCATGCTTTAAATAAAATTGGCTGTAGGCCTGATAGCTGCTGGTATTCGCCCCTAACTGCACCATGGAATAGGACTGCAGGTCTTTTAAGGAATGGCTATTTTCCGCAAGTTTTCTCTGATCTGGTCCGGCAATCAGAACATCGGAGCAGGTCTTTAAAAGCCGTGTCTGCCATCCGGCACGTTCCAGGTTTCTGGAGGTCTCCGCAGTGACAAAAATCACATCCACACTCTCCGCCTCCAATGCCCGGATCGCATCCGGCGTTGAGTAATTATGCACTTTCATCTGGATTGCCGGATATAATTTGTGAAATTGCTGCATCTGCTCCATCAGATACAGATGCAGGGCCATCTCACTGGCACCAAGGATCACCACTCCCTGCCCTGCCTCCCGATTGGACAATTCCTCTTCCCCCAGCCGGATCTGTTCGTACGCCACCTGGATCCGTTTATAAAGTTTCTTTCCCTCCTCTGTCAGACGGATTCCCCGGTTGGTGCGGATCATCAGCTGGCACCCCAGTTCCTGTTCCAAAAGATTAATTACCCTGGCCACATTGGGCTGATTGCCATACAGTGCCTGGGCAGCCCGCGTGAAGCTGCCATAGCGAGCCACATAATAAAACACCTTATAATATTCAAAATTAATATTCTTCATGCTCTGCCGCCTTGTTATATATTTTTTATATATCTGATATACCAATTATATACTAACTTCTTTTTCCAGCGCAAGCTATAATAATGTCAGAAAAAGATTTTCATAAAAACATAAGAAAGGCAGGCAACAACATCATGAGTCAAAACATACCAAACGATACCGTAATCTGCATCAGCCGTGAATATGGCAGCGGCGGACGGGAAATTGCCGAAAAACTTGCCCAGAAATTAAATATACCATGTTATGATAAACTGCTGATCCAGAAAGCCGCAAAAGAAAGCGGATATTCCGAAGAATTTTTAAATGAGTATGGAGAGCGGCCTTTGTCCCTTAACAACCTGTTAGCCGGTAATCCATTTTCTGATACCGTCTCCATGGCCCATTCTTTCTATCCAGAAAGTCAGGTTGCTTTTGATATTGAGCGGAAAACCATTCTGGAGATCGCACAGAAAGGCGGCGGCGTCATCGTTGGCCGATGCGCTTCCTCGATTCTGTCCGGCCGGGAACATATGGTCTCGGTTTTCATTTATGCTGACCAGAAAGCCCGTGTGGAGCGTGTCATGGCCCGCAACCAGATCAGTGAAGCAGAAGCCAGAAAAAGGATCCATAAGATCGACCGCATGAGAAAACGTCATTTTGATTTTTATGCGGATACCATCTGGGGGCATCCGGAAAGCTATGATCTGATGCTGTCCAGCAGCCATTTTGGAATTGAAAAATGCGTGGATCTGATTATAGAAAGTATTGCACAGACGGAAAGCTAAAATATGAATACCATTTCCTGTTATATTCATAGGACCTGTCACTGGCAGATTCTGTGAACGTATGACAATAAAAAGGTGCGGAACCATGACTCTTACGGCTCCACACCTTTTCTTCTTTTTCATATTATTCGTTTCACAGCACTTTCAGGCTTTATTTCGCTCTGCCAATATTCATCCCGGATGCTCTTTCTCTATTGGATCCGATCCTCATACCGGTCTAACAGTTCGTAGGCCCGATCTCTGGTGGAATCTGCCAGGGATGCTGTATATTCCACACTCTCTAAGGAGCCTCCGGCGCTTGCCTTGGCTGCGTCCACTGCCTTCCGGTCCCGCTCGCGGATCCAGGTGCGCTCCTCTTCTACCAGATCGGCGGCCTCTCCGTCGTCCAGATCATCTTTGATGGCGTTATAGATCAGGTTTAATTCATTATCCCACAGCTTCAGCTCACTGTCTGCCAGTGTCTTGGCAGAGTTGCTGTTGTTGGATGCTGTCTGGGCTTCCCGATTTTTCTGGATCCAGTTCTCTAACTCCGCCAGACGGTTCCGGTAATAGGAAGAGTTCTCGGTTCCATCTGTGGATTCCATCTCGCTATTGGCTCCATCGCTGCCGCTGTTTAAAACAGGTTCTGGATCCAACGGAGAAATCGATACGGATTCCTCGGTATTACCAGAAATTTGCTTTTCCTTGTTTCCATCTTCCAGGCTGTATGCGCTGATTCCAGCCTCTTCATCCGCGCTTTTAACCTCTGCCATAGCCATCTCTGGCTGGGCTGCCTCATCCTGGGCCATCTTCCTGGATGCGGTGTCATTTCCAGGTGTTTCACCAGGACCTGGCACTCCGCTCTCTCCTGCATCCAGCCCATAGGCCGCCACACCAGCTTCTTCTGCCGCTGCTTCCTGCTTCTTCGATGCGGAATCCTCATCCATAGCAGCCTGGGCCGCTGCCAGTCCTGCCATCGGCGCACCTTCCATCTCTGGTGCCGCTGCCGCGTTGGTCATCACAGTGTTTTCCACTGGTTTCTCCACACCCAACATCCGGCTGGTGAAGGTCGTAAGTACGATCCCGGCTGCAAAGATCGCAGCCAGCGCAATCAATCCTTTATGTTTCATATGGTCATCCTCACATTCTCATGTGATTACCATAACACAAACCTATTGAAAATGGAATATCCAGGAAAAATTCGTAATATTTTGTAAGAAACCTTACGTTGCAGTTCACTCATTGCAAAAGTTACTGCATCACTGTACAGCCCATGCTATACGCCAGGATCCACTAATAAATCCGTTCCATCTGCCGCTGTCGTTGCCAGACAGTCACACCGTTCATTTTCCGGATGACCTGCATGTCCCTTCACCCAGTGGAAGGTCACCTGGTGAATGCTCTTGGCTTTCAATAACCGCTCCCACAGGTCTATATTCTTCACCGGACCACTTTTGCCACGTTTCCAGTTATTCTTCACCCAATTATCGATCCATCCCTGGTTAAAGGCGTCCGTCAGATACTTGGAATCGGAATACAGATCCACCTGACAGGGCCTGGTAAGTGCCTCCAGGCCCACGATCGCCGCCATCAACTCCATCCGGTTATTGGTTGTCCTCACATATCCGGCGGAAAGTTCCCGCTCGTGAAGCACCCCCTTCTGGTCTGTAAAATGAAGCACTGCTCCGTAACCGCCTGGGCCGTCTGGATTCCCCCTTGCTGATCCATCGGTATATATCTGTACTTTTGTCATGTCTGTCCTCCACTACCGCCCTGCGGTTCTTTGAAACTTTTTGTTATTTTTCTATCAATTCTATCGATCCCATTTGTCACAAAGGGCATGGATCTGATCTGTAAACTTGGCCAGATCCTTATTGGCTCCGCCCTCATTCCGCTTAATTACACGGCACAGGCGCTCGCCAGCAGCCACCAGACGGGCAAAGATACCATCGGCTCTGCGTCTGCTCTCTTTCTCCGGCTGGATCGGGATACCCCTGGTCACCTTCAGCCAGCAGCCTTCTGACAGATCATACACGGATCCGCTGAATGGTGCCGACGCCGGGATTCCCTCTTCCCGGTTTAGCCGGTCCGCGAAAATATCACAGACCTTATCATCGCCATGGACGATAAAGGTCATCTTTGGCTTCTCTGTATACGCCCGGATCCATTTGATCAGCCCATCCTGGTCCGCGTGTCCGCTTAAGCCTTCCATCATCCGGATCTGGGCCTTCACCTCAATGGTCTCACCGAACAGCCTTACCTCATCAGTTCCTTCCACCAGGCTTCGTCCCAGAGTTCCCACTGCCTGGTAGCCAGCAAAGACGATGGTACACTCCGGCCGCCACAGGTTATGTTTCAGATGGTGACGGATACGTCCCGCATCACACATACCAGAAGCGGAAATGATCACCTTTGGCCTGGAATCAAAGTTGATGGCCTTAGACTCATCGCTGGTAACCGCTACCTTCAGACCTGGGAACTCGATGGGGTTGATACCGCTCTCTACCAGTTCCTTGGTCTCCTCATCGTAGCACCGCAGCAGGTTCTGCTTGAAAATATGGGTGGCCTCCACTGCCAGCGGGCTATCCACGTACACCTGGAAATCATCATGGCCCTTGATCATGTGATCCAGCTTGATCTTACGCAGGAAGAACAACAGTTCCTGGGTTCTGCCAACCGCAAAGGCCGGAAGCACCACATTGCCGCCCCGGTCCAGAGTCTCCTGGATGATCTGGGCCAGTTCTTCCACGTGTTCCTCAGACCTTGGATGGCTCCGGTCTCCGTATGTACACTCCATGACCACATAGTCCGCGTCATGAATATAGGAAGGATCCCGGATCAACGGCTTGTTGACATTGCCGATATCACCGGAAAATACAATCTTCTTCGTATCTTCCCCTTCCTTGCACCAGACCTCGATGGAAGCCGATCCCAGCAGATGTCCGGCATCTGTGAAACGGAGGGTGATATCATCATTTAACTCAATGGTCTCGTCGTACTCATAGCCATCCAGAAGACTGATGACCCCAGCTGCGTCATTTAAGGTGTATAACGGCGGAATCTCCTTCTCACCGGCACGTCTGGCCTTCCGGTTCTTCCACTCTGCCTCCATCTCCTGAATGTGGGCACTATCCTTCAGCATGATCCGGCAAAGATCTACCGTAGCCATCGTAGTCACCACTTTGCCACGGAATCCTCTGGCATAGATAAACGGCAGAAGACCTGCGTGGTCAATATGGGCGTGAGTCAGAAGCACATAATCGATCTGTGCGTAACTGACCGGAAGCTCCGCGTTCTCATACACGTTCACGCCCTGTTCCATGCCACAGTCCACCAGAAGCTTCGTTTCTCCACATTCCAGATAATGGCAGCTTCCTGTTACCTCATGATCCGCACCTATGAACGTTAATCTCATAGAACCGCCTCCTCATAGTATTCTTGTAACTGTTCAGTTCCTTCACAGTTATCATATTTTTTAATACTTAATTATATCACAGATCAGATAATAATACAAATCATGCCGCCATTACTGTCATTAATAATTTTCTGCAGCGTATCCTGCAATTTGATCTGGCAGTCCTCTGTCACCTGGGAAACCTTTGCCTGGATGCCGTCCTCCACGATCTGCTCAATGGACTTTCCGAAAATGTTGGTATTCCAGATACCGTCCTCGCTCTCCGCCGCATTTTCCTTAATATAAGTGATCAGGTCTTCCGCCTGCTGCTCACTTCCTACGATCGGCGCGATCTCCGTCTCAATGTGGGCCTTGATCATGTTGATGGATGGGGCCTGGGCCTTCATTTTCACCCCGTAACGATTTCCGTGACGGACCACCTGTGGATCATCCAGCACGATCTCCGACCGCTCCGGCGTCACCACCCCGTATCCCTTCTGGCGCACCTGGGCGATGGCGTTCTGGAATTTCTCATACTCCTTTTTCATGGAAGCTAGCTGGGATAGAGTCTGCATCAGCTCATACTCCCCTTCAATGGGAAGTCCCACATAATCGCTTAAGATCTGGTAATAAAAATGATCGTTCATCTGAATATCCACATCCACCGTGCCGTCTGACAGATTCATTTTCCCCAGACGGATCTCCTGGACGCCCTCCTCCTTCTCCTCCGGAAGAGCCGCCGCCACATCCTTCATCTGGGTGATCTTCTCCAGGATCTGCCTTGCCAGTCGGATCACCTTGGCTTTCAGCCAATGGTCAGAAGAAAGCACCTCCAGCCAGCCGGGAATGGAAAACCGCACCTGGGTCACCGGGAATTCCTTTAACACCTGGTTCAGGATTCGGATCACGTCCTCCCGTTTTAACTGCTCGCAGTTGACCGGAAGCACGCTGACCCCATATTTCTGCGACAGGATCTCCGCCAGTTTCTCCGTCTCATCGGAATAAGGCTTCACGGAATTTAACAGGATCACAAATGGTTTCCCCAGGCTTTTTAACTCCTGTACCGTCTTCTCTTCTGCCGGTATGTACGCCTCCCGCTTCAGGTCCCCGATGGAACCGTCCGTGGTCACCACCAGCCCGATGGTGGAATGA
>CAKRWX010000060.1 GCA_934418055.1 uncultured Lachnospiraceae bacterium | reverse complement strand
TCCATGACGCGCCTTATTCCGTAAATAGCTGTTCGATCTTTTCTTTCAAAAGTCCCTCACCGATCACGATCAGCACCGACTGCCCGCATGGGATCGGGCTGACCTTGAAACTGCGGTGGGTGGCGTTTAATTCGATCCAGGAACCATCTTCCTCCAAGAATCCCTTGATCCGGAAAATATGACCATAAGAATCATCGGCTAACAGTTCTTTTGCCGCAGCCTCTAATTTCTCCCTTGTGATCGGAAGTTCCAGAAAATATAAGGACTGGAAGACGTCCTTTTCTTCAAAGTCCATCTTTTCATAGCTCTCTGTCCGGTATCCACAGGAAGCGATTTTCTTAAAATCCTCTTCTGTCAGATCATCCCAGTTTTTGCAAATCACATCGCCATCTCCCAGCCTTCTGCCGCAGTGAGCAGCCTCTAACGCCCGGTTTACGTGGTCTATGGCAGCTTTTGCAGTCTCTTCTGACACCTCCTGTGTATGGCTTAAAAGGACACAGCCCGCTTCTGCCGCCTCGGAAGCCAGCAGAAATTCCGCTTCCTTTGACAGCTGCTCTTCCAGTCCGGCATCCACAATGGCGATCACATTGCCTGCCTCGTACCATTGGTCCAGCGGTTCATCATAAAGGGTATCGAAAAATTCATCCACATCATAGATGCCTGACGGCTCGATCAACACCCGCTTATAGCCCTGCATGGACAGGGAGATCAGTTTGGTGCGGAAACGGCGCTGATGGCAATCCTTGTCACAGCCACCTGCGATCATCTCCACGCCGCAGTAATCCCCTTCTAAATCCTGAAGTAACATCCGGTCTACGTTGACCGCGCCGAAATCATTTTCCAGTATGGCGATTTTTATGCCCTGGTCGATCCAGTAGCGGGCGTACTTTCTCAAAAATGTGGTCTTGCCGGAACCTAAAAATCCGGTGATCAAATCTACCTGTATCATAAAAATTTCCTTTCTATCTAAAAAAGCCTGTGTTAATTTTAACACAGACTTTTTTCCACTGCAAGAATCGCTCTACATCTGATCCACAACCTTCCGGCATACGTCCGGATAGTTCGTGATGATCGCTTCGATCTGATTCTCACAGAGTTTCTTCATATCTTCTTCTTTATTCACAGTCCACACATGGAACTTTAACCCGCGCTCTTTGGCTTCTTTTACGAAAGCCGCATCCTGCATATGGTGAAGCGCCGGATGAAGGGCCTGGACGCCTAAGCGGCAGGCGTACTCCGGAACACCGATCCAGCCGTCAGAATAGAGGATTCCGGTTTCCACAGAAGGATCCAGGGCCTTCAGATTCAGCAGGGTCTGATGGCAGAAGGAAGAATAGATCACCCGGTCTTCCATTCCCATCTCTTTCGCTGCCTGCAGTACCTTCTCCTCGATGCCCTCGTACATCACGATTCCGGTCTTTAATTCCACATTGACCGTCAGGCCGGTGGGTTTTAACAACTCATAGACTTCCTTCAGGGTCGGGATCTTCGCGTGCTCATACTCCGGGTGAGTCTTATTGAAATCCAGTGCTTTTAACTCTTCCAGTGTATGGTCCACGATTCTTCCGCTTCCGTTGCTGACCCGGTCAATGGTCTCATCGTGGGCCACCACCAGTTCGCCGTCTTTTGTGAGCTGCACATCCAGCTCCACTCCGTCTGCTTTCTGAGAAACTGCCAGTTGAAATGCCTCTAACGTATTTTCCGGTGCATAGGCTGATGCCCCCCGGTGTGCCCATACCAGTGTCATGTTCGTCTGCTCCTTTTAGTTGTTTAATAAATTGTACTCTTCGATGGATTTGTTGATCTGCTCTGCGATCTTGGTCACAGTATCCTCTGGGGAAACGTTGTTGTTGATCATATTTTCCAGTTCCGTCTCCACAATGCTTCTTGCCTCTGGGAATACGCTTAACAGAGCGCCTGCAGACTGTGGATTGGAATCATGCAGCTGATCGATGGCAGTCTCAAACTGTGGGTATTTGGCAATGTTCTCCTGAAATACCGGCTCATCATGGGCTGCAACGGTAACTGGGAAATATCCGGTCTGCGCGTTCCAGTATGCCTGACTCTCCGGGGATACCAGGAATTTTACAAACTCCCATACGGCTGCCTGCTTGTCAGCGTCCTCATTGTTCAGAGCCCATAAAGAACCGCCTCCGATGGACACGCCGCCCTTATCCTCTTCGGAAACCTTTGGGAAATAAGCTGTTCCAACCTCAAACTTGCCATTGACATCATTTAAGATCTGCTTTAAGGAAGCGGTAGAACCAAGGGTCATCGCGGATTTTCCAGAACTGAAATCTGCAAGACCGGCATCGCCGCCGCGTCCTACGTTTGGTGCATATCCCTTATCTGCCAGGGATTTCCATGCGGTCAAGGTCTTAACGCCAGCTCCGTTGGAATCAAATTCCACTGCGGTGGCCACGCCCTCCCGACCATTTCCATGATCTACATAATTCACACCCTGTTTACAGGTAAACTGTTCAAAAAACCAGCCATAAATGGCAAGAGAAATCGCTTCTCCGGCACCGCCCTTTGTTACCAGGTCATCCGCAATCGCCTCGATTCCCGGAAGGCTGTCTGGCACTTCTGTAATGCCTGCTTTTTCAAACATATCCTTGTTATAGTATAGCAGAGGTGTGGAAGAATTGAAAGGCATGGAATACAATTTGTTGTCAACGGTATAATAAGCAGCGATGTTCGGCTCTACCTGGCTCACGTCCCATCCATCCGCATCAATCAGCTCCTGCATAGGAATCACCCATCCGGAATCGATCATGAAACGGGTTCCGATATCATAGATCTGTACCAGATCCGCACCCATATTTCCGATCTGGGCGCTCTTTAATTTGTTGATCGCGTCATCATAGCTTCCCTGATATTGGGACTCTACGGTGATGCCTTTTCCATTTTCTTCATTGAACTTCTGTACCAGGTAGTCGATGGCCTCACCATTGACACCGCCCATGGAATGCCAGAAGGTGATGGTTGTATTTCCACCTGCAGGCACCTCTGCATTATTTGTATCTGCCTTGCCTGTTTCTGCCCCGGTGGTTCCTGCTGTCTGACTGGTGGTCTCTGCTGTGTTAGAACTTCCGCAGGCAGTCACTCCTGCTACCATACTTGCAGCCAGTACCGCTGCAGCAATTCTTCTTTTTTTCATGATTTGTTTTCCTCCAGAAATGTTATGTAAACTTAGAAACTATCTATGTCAACAGGTTAACCTTTTACGGCACCTGAGAACATTCCCCGGATCAGCTGTTTCTGACCCACGATAAAGATTGAGATTGACGGAACAATGATCATCACCACGCCTGCGATCATCAGCGTGATGGACTGGGAATCCACACTGTCCAGCATGCCGATTCCGATCTGTACCGTGCGGTGCGCCGCAGAACCAGTAACCAGAAGGGGCCACATATACATGTTCCATGCGTTGATAAAGGTATAAACAGCCATGGCTCCGATAGCGGATTTGGTCAACGGAATCAGAATCTGGAAAATGAACCGCAGATTGGAACATCCGTCGATCTTCGCCGACTCATATAAGGAGATCGGGAATGTCATGTAAAACTGCCGGAACAGGAAAATGCCCATGGCGGAGGTCAGATACGGAATGATCAGCACATGATAGGTGTCCAGCCATCCCAGCTTGCTGACCGTTAAGTAATTGGAAATGATCGTCGCCTCGCCAGGGATCATCATGGTTGCCATCACCATCATAAACAAGAAGTTCTTTCCTTTATAATGCAGGAAAGAAAAGGAAAATGCCGCCAGCGAACAGGTGATGATCTGTCCACAAGTAATCAGTCCAGCCACCAGAAAGGAGTTTAAGACAAATTTCACCAGCGGAACTTTCTTTAACGCCTGGCTGAAATTCTCCCAGGTAGGCGCTTTGGGAAGCAAGTTAAACTCCGTGGTGAAAAGCTCGCTGGACGGCATAAATGCCACACTCACCGCATACAGAAGCGGCAGTAAAATGATCAGCGCCACAATCGTATTTAAGCTGACTAACAGGATCTTCTGGTTCCGTTTTTTCGCCAGGGCCTTCTGATTGGCCTCCCGCTGAAACTCTATCACCTGTTCCCGGCTCATGGATGAATCTCTTCTCAATACCATTTCTTCGCTCATATCAGTAATTCACTCCCTTTTTCTCGATCCGGAACATGATCAGTGTCAGAACCATGACGATCGCAAATAAAATGATGGACTCTGCCGCAGCGGTTCCGAACCGGTAGTTAAAGAACGCGTCGCGGTAAATGGAATACACGATCAGGTTGGTGGACTCTCCAGGACCTCCCTGGGTCAGCACCTTCACCTGTCCAAAGGACTGGAACGCCTGGATGATGTTGACAACCAGAGTGTAAAACATGATAGGACTCAAACCCGGCAGTGTCAGGCGGAAAAATTTCTGGACGGCGCTTGCCCCGTCCACAGAAGCACGCTCGTAAATGCTCTCATCAATGTTGCTGAGTCCTGCGGAAAAATACAGGAAATTGATTCCGCTGTTTAACCAGGCAGTCAGAACTGCCACGCACACCAGGGCATAGCGGGTATCGCTGATCCAGTTGATGTTCAGCCCCAGGATCTTATTGACGATACCGATGGACGGATGAAGCATGATCTTGAAAATCATGGCTGCGGAGCTGGACGCAATCGCCATCGGAAGGGCATACGCCGTACTGAAGATCCGGATTCCCGGAAATGCCCGGTTGCACAGCACCGCTCCCAAAAGCCCCAGTCCCATGCCTCCAACCACTACGATCAGAACAAAGATGGCCGTCACCGTCAGACTGTTCCAGAAGGAAGCCGATTTTAACAGTTCGATATAGTTGCCAAAACCAACAAAAATCTTGGCCTCGCCCATTTTATTGGTCTTATAAAGGCTTAAATAAATAGTTTTTAAAAATGGATAAAATAAAAATACCGCAAATACCGTCATTGCCGGAATGATATATCCATATGCGCCTAAATGAGTGTTCTTTTTCCGTTCCATGTTTTATCTCCTTCTGTCCTGATATAAAGCAGGTTCTCTCCCGTGGCTTTATCAAATAATTTCACCCGGCTCATATCCGGGTACAACCAGATTTTCTCTCCTGGCTGTCCCGCAAAATCAGGTTCCATTTTGGCGCAGATCTTCTCTCCTTCTGCCTCCCCATGGATCAAAACCTCCGCGCCTAAGCCTTCACGGACCATGATCTCCATAGGAAATCTGCAGTTTTCATTTCCATGGGTTCCTAAGTCTTCCGGGCGGATTCCCATGACCAGATGTTTTCCTAAATAGCCCTTCTCCTGCAGTTTTCTGCCAAGCATTCTGGAGATTTCCAGCTTCGTACCTGCAAAATCCAGACAGGGATTGCCCTCCTCATTGGGCACCAATGTCACCGGAATCATATTCATGGACGGGGAACCGATAAATCCAGCTACAAACTGGTTGACCGGATTGTTATATAACTCCGCCGGAGCTGCCACCTGCTGGATCTCCCCTTCGTTCATCACCACGATCCGGTCTCCTAAGGTCATGGCCTCCACCTGGTCATGGGTCACATAGATGATAGTGGCTCCAAACTGATGATGGATCTTGGCCAGCTCCACGCGCATCTGTCCTCTTAACTTGGCATCCAGATTGGAAAGCGGCTCATCCATCAAAAATAATTTCGGTTTTCTCACCAGAACACTTCCAATGGCAACTCTCTGCTTCTGTCCTCCGGACAGAGCCGCCGGTCTCCGGTCTAACAGATGGTCGATCTGTAAAAGCGCCGCCGCTTCCCGGACCCGCTTATCGATCTCTGCCTTTTCCATTTTGTGAACTCTCAGTCCAAACGCCATATTTTCATACACGGTCATATAAGGATATAAGGCGTAATTCTGGAATACCATGGACAGTCCCCGCTCTCCCGGCTCCAGATAATTGGACAGGACTCCATCGATCCACAATTCCCCAGAGGAGATTTCTTCCAGTCCTGCGATCATTCTTAAGGTCGTGGACTTTCCGCATCCAGACGGTCCAACAAAAATCACAAACTCCCCATCCTGAATTTCCAGATTAAATTTTTTCACTGCATGGAATCCATTGGAATAGGATTTGTCTACATCAACCAACGATACATTTGCCATTTGTGTTCTTCCTTTCTTTTCTCAACGCCTCCTATCTTAATTTTCTTCTGTAAAATCCAAAAGAAGCAGCCCGTAAAATCTTCGTTAAGACTTACGAACTGCTTCTTGGATCAATTCTTTGTTAAATTTTTCTCATTTTACTTCTTTTTCAGACCGATCACGCGTCTGATCTGGAAAATGAATTCTTCATCTGACAACTTAACTCGTAGAGCACCTTATCAAGCACCAAAGCAGTCTCTTCTTTAACCATATCTGCCACTGCCTGGTTGGCCTCTTCCCGGATCTTCTGGCGCTCTGCCGGATCTGTGACGTCTTTTAATGCCTTGTCATACTGATGAATCAGGGCATGGCTCTTGGACGCCACGGCAAGCTGATAGCGCTCGATATGGAACAGGGACTTGCTGTAAGAAGCATCTGCCATGGCTGCCACCAGACGGCTGGACCAGTAGAAATTGTCGGTGGAGACGTCTTTGCCGGTGTTGGATAAATACTCCGGCGTGGTGGAAACTCCCGGATAGAATGGCACCATCACATTAAAAGCGTTGGACGCAAATGCGAGCCACTGGATCACGGATACGTCCTCCGGCTGATCCGGACGCATCTGGATCAGGGACATAAAATCGTTACGGTTGATGCCGATGGAACGGTAACGGCCTCTCTGAGAGCCATCGCCGCTGTTGCCGTAAGGATCGTAAGGAGTTCCCTGATAGTGGGCGGACAGGACGTATTTCACATCTTCCACAGTGATCTTCTTCTCTGGCTCCATGCACCACGGGATATCATCGGATTCCGGTGTGTAATCCGCATCCGGGCCGTCCCATTTCTTTGTGTGTGGGTTCAGATAACGCTCCATATGCCAGGCTCTTGGTGTATTGTATACATGATCAGAGTCATCATGGCTTCCGAAAGCGTCTCTTGGGTTCAGTTCCCCATTGAAAGACAGATCCAGATGATTTTCCTGGATAAATTCTCTCATATCTGCAGAACACATATGATTTTTCTGCGCTCCCAGAGCGTCATCCAGATCAAAATGGTCGATTCCCAGCTGGTTTGGCATCACCACGTACACATCGTCCGGCACTCGTTTGGCGATCCAGTGATGGCCGCCAATGGTCTCCAGCCACCAGATCTCATCCCGGTCCTGGAAAGCGATTCCGTTCATCTCGTAAGTTCCGTAAGTCTCCAGCAGGCTTCCCAGGCGCTTCACGCCTTCTCTGGCACTGGTGATATATGGAAGAACAATGTATACAATATCCTCTTCACCGATACCGCCTGCCTTTTCCGCTTTTCCGTCCTTCGCCGGTTCATAAACCACCAGGGGATCTGCTCCCAGGACACGGGGATTGGAAGTGATGGTCTCCGTCGCTGTCATTCCAACATTTTTCTCATTGACGCCACTGGCCGCCCAGATGCCTTCGCCCTCCAATGCGTTAGGCACTGCGGTGATCTTCTGTGGATGCTCCGGCATCGGAATCTCCACATGGGAGATCACAGACCGATATACCTTCGGCTGCTCCTCCGGATGCACCACGACGAATTTCTTCGCAGTGAAATGTCCTGAACCAGAATCGTCGTTGCGGGCGATCATGGTGGAACCGTCATAAGATGCGTTTTTACCTACTAAAATGGTTGTACAAGCCATACCATACATCCTCCTGTGCTGATCTAATATAGGATTGGACTCTTTCTGCGCCTGATTTTGCAAGAAAATTTATGGTCCGTTGAGTCCAAATAGTTCTATGGGTATTATCCGACTTTTTGAATGGATTTGCAACCGGTTTTAATGCCATATGGATTTTTTCTCATATTGACATTCTCGATAAGATGATGCTATACTGGTGTCCTAAAACTGATATGTGGATTTTTCGAGATTTCTATCTACTTTTCGCCACATGACCTTTTCGGAGGTCATGTGGCTTTTTTGTTGCCTTAAACTTGACTCAGAATTAATATGATTTTTCAGAAAGGACTTTTTTATGGATCAGACTTATATGAAAAAACAACCAGTCCTCGGACTGGTTGTGAAAATGTCACTTCCCATGGTGATTTCCATGTTGGTGAACTCTCTTTATAACATCGTAGACAGCTTATTTGTGGCTAAGATCAGTGAGAATGCCATGACGGCCCTTTCCCTGGTCTTTCCTCTCCAGAACCTGATCGGTGCGATCATGATCGGGTTTGGAGTCGGAATCAATGCCGTGATCTCCTTCTATCTTGGGGCACAGGATCACAAAATGGCTGATCGCTCCGCCAGTCAGGGACTGCTGCTGGCAACACTGCACGGAATCCTTCTTTCCATTGTATGCATTGCCATCATGCCTTCATTTCTTCAAAAATTTACCAATGACCCGGATATCATTTCCATCGGTATCCGTTACTCCGGCATTGCATTCTGTTTTGCCGTCATGCAGGCATGGGGTCTGGTATTTGAAAAGGTATACCAGGCAATTGGCCGTATGACCCTGACCATGGTCTGTCTTTTAAGCGGCTGTGTCCTGAATATCATCCTGGACCCGGTACTGATCTTCGGCATCGGACCATTTCCGGCTATGGGAATCGCAGGCGCTGCGATCGCAACTGGCCTTGGGCAGACCTTAAGTGCAGCTATGTATCTGACCGTCTACCTGACGCAGCCATCTTCGATCCGATTTTCCTTAAAGGATATGAAACCAGACAGTTTTTTGATCAAAAAACTATATTCCATCGGTATTCCGGCCAGCTTAAACATGGCTCTGCCGTCCCTGCTGATCTCCGTGTTAAATATTCTGCTGTCTGCGTATTCACAGACCTATGTTTTTGTTCTTGGGGTTTACTACAAGCTGCAGACCTTCCTGTATCTGCCGGCGAATGGTATCATCCAGGGAATGCGCCCTCTGATCGGTTATAACTATGGCGCCAGAGAACACAAACGTGTCCTGAAGATCTACCACACAGGGCTTATGCTGGTCGCTGCCATCATGGCTTTCGGCACCGCGCTTTGCTGGACCATTCCTGGTACTCTTATGGGACTGTTCACGGTTCAGGACTCCACCATTCGTACCGGGATCCAGGCTCTGCATATCATCAGCATTGGATACCTGCTGTCTACCATTTCCGTTATTACCTGCGGAACCCTGGAAGCACTGGGCAAAGGACTTCCTTCCCTGATCGTTTCTTTATGCCGCTATGTGATCCTGATCCTGCCTCTTGCTTTCCTGCTCAGCCATTTTCTCGGCGCAGCCGGTGTGTGGCACGCATTCTGGCTGACAGAGACCATCACCGCAGTGATTTCACTCTTTCTTTACCAAAACGGCATCAAAAAAGCTTAACGGAAGCCTGTTAGAATTTTCCGCCGCCACCACCATGGGTCGTTCCGGAAGAAGACGTATGCGTTGAGCTTCCGCCGCCGCTGCTACTGCTGCTCTTTGTTTCTCTTTTTATCCGGTTGACATGGCTGTACAGGAAAAGATCCTGTTTCCCGGTCAGATTCATACTGCCAGGCCGTACATAATTGGCTGCTGACCCCGCTTTGTAAACGCTCTTTAGCTGTGCCTTCATGCCCTGGACAACTGCAAATCCAAGAGCTGCACCGATTGCAATACAGATAAGCGGAACTGTCGCAGACATCGGTTTTCTCGGAACATCGCCCTTATCATATGGATGGCCTGCCCTCGCCTGATCGATCAGATCATCACAGCACGCTGCATAGGTACGGAATGCCTGCGCATAATCGCCATCTGAAAGGGACTCCAGCATCTGGTCTCCCACATACTGGATACCGGCATCTGTGAATGCAGTAATTCCGTAGCCGCAGGTCGAGATATGCCATTCCCGCTCCTCCATACTGACTACAAACATCAGACCGTCCCGGTCTGTGCCATAACCGAAATTACAATAATCGTAAAGGTCATCTGCGCAGGCCTCAATGCTGTTGTAACCATCGAGATTCTCTACCGTTGCGATCGTCACATCCATCTTCTGGCGTTCACTGAGTTCATCCAGAAGCTCGGTGATCTCATCTTGTTCTTCATCAGAAAGAATATATGCCGTATCTAAAAGCCGTTCATATTCACTGGAAAAGCCATCTGCCGCATAAACAGCCGTACTGAAAGCGGAAGCTGCGAGAAGCCAGGCTGCTGCCATTCCGATCAGTTTCCTTCCTGCTCTTTTCATCTTCTCCACTCCCCCTTCTATATGATCCGCGCCAGCCATAGAAGCCAGCTGATACCGTAAGCTGCTGCGGCAAATGCTGCGGAAAGCCCTATCATCCAGGTTCTTGCGGCATTATTATCCACTGGCAGATCGCCTACGAATTTCCCGTTCTGTCCATTCATGGCAAAGCGGTACTGTTTTCCATTCCAGGTTGTATTTAAGATCCAGACCGGGTAAAGCGCATATTTCGCACTTCCGTCATGAAGTCTCACACTGCTCTGTTCTGTTGTCACCGATGTATAGCCGCTTACAGTCGATTTGAAATTATCCTCTGTTGATCGTTTTACACGCTCATTCGCACGCGCAATACTCTCTTCTGCGCTGACATCATATTTATCTGCCATATAGCCCGCAAGATATGCTGTTTGAAATGGA
>CAKRWX010000059.1 GCA_934418055.1 uncultured Lachnospiraceae bacterium | reverse complement strand
AGATGGCCAAATTGACCAACGGATATCCGTTTGCTTTCCAGATTCTCGGATATCTGAAATGGGAACACCGCGTTTCCCTGGATATGCTTCTTCCTGAATTTGACGAAGCTCTTGCCTCCTATGCCTATGAAAAAATATGGAGCGAACTTTCCGACCTGGACCATAAAATCGTCTACGTTATTGCAAACGGTAATGAAAAGGCCATAGAAATCCGCACCCAGCTTTCCATTTCCCCACAGCTTTTAAACACCTACCGGAAGCGTTTAATGGAACGGGGAATTGTAGATGGCTCTGTCCATGGAGTGCTCACGCTGGCACTTCCACGCTTTGACGCATATATTGATACTTATTGTGAGGTGACTTTATAATATGAGAAGAAAAGACCGTGAAGTAACTGATATGGAGAAAATTTTACAGATCATTGACCATGCGCAGATTTTACATCTGGGATTATTTGCAGACGGATACCCTTATGTGGTTCCCATGCACTATGGCTATGCATACGAAAATGGCCAGCTGACCTTCTACCTGCACAGCGCCAAAGAGGGCCGGAAACTGGATCTGATCCGGGAAAATTCTCATGTGTGCGTGGAACTGGAGACAAATGTAGCGCTGGTCTCCGGCGGAGATGTGCCATGCAAATACGGTGCATCATTTTCCTCCGTCATCGGCACCGGAACCGCCCAGATCGTGGAAGACCCGCAGGAAAAAATCAAGGGCCTGAAGCTACTGATGCTTGCCCAGACCCGGAAAGATTTTGAGATTGATGAGAGGATGGCCGCTGCGGTGGCGGTGATCAAGGTCGTTGTGGATACATTTACCGCGAAAGAGCGGGCGATGCCGATGTAGAAACTCGCTTACTCATCAGCCACTTCCAGGGCCAGGCGAATCTCTGTGGTGCAACAATGCCATTGTAAATCATGCATCGCAGTTCCATCACTGCCGCCGAGTTGGTACTCTCAGTATTTCTACACCCGATACTCCTGTGCACGATTCAAAAATCCAGTCACCTGCTCTGCCGTTTTCCGCTCGCCAAAACAGCTATGTCCAGTGTCCAGCCCAGCGATCATTTCCATTTCCGGCTCCGTCAGTTCAAAATCAAAAATATCCAGATTTTCCTTCATACGAACCGGGTTCGCGGATTTCACAACGGGAACGATTCCACGCTGGACCAGCCAGCGGAGCACTACCTGGGCAACGGATTTGTGATGGCTGGACGCAATCTGGCAGAGAATTTCATTGGTGAACACATTTCCTGCTCCGGCAGAAAGCGGTGACCACGCCTGCATCTGGATTCCTTGGGATTTTAAATACTTCTGCTCCTCTTCCCGCTGGAAAAAAGCGTTGCACTCGATCATATTCACCGCTGGTTTTACCTTCTGAAAATAGAGAAAATCCGCCAGACGATCCTGGGTAAAATTATCTACGCCAATGGCTTTCACTTTCCCCTCTTCATACAATTCTTCCATGGCCCGCCATGCGCCATAATAATCGTGATATGGCTGATGGATCAGATACAGATCCACATAATCAAGTCCCAGCCGCTTCAAGGACCACTCCAGCGCCGCCCTGGTTTTCTCATAGCAGGTATCCGTAACCCACAATTTAGTCGTCACGAACAGTTCCTCTCTTGGAACCCCGCTTCGCCGGATGGCACGCCCCACTGCTTCTTCATTTTCATAAGCGGCTGCCGTGTCGATCAACCGGTAACCGGACTGGATCGCCCGGAAAACTGCCTCCTCGCATTCTTTTTCATCTGTCATTCGGAATACGCCATAACCGATCGGCGGCATGGTTGTTCCATTGTTCAATATCACTTGATTCTGTTTCATGGTAAGTTCCTCCTATTTTTCTAAATTCTGAAACCGCTTCTCCGGCCGGTAATACAACAGCGCTCCCAGGATCAGCACAGCCGTCACCGACAAGCTAACCGGATACACCATCATCAGGGCCTGGAAGGTCTGGTGGTGTGGGAATACCAGGTATACCCAGCCGATTCTGGTTCCGCAGACACCGATGGTGGTCAGAATCGCCGGAACCAGGGAAATGCCGAAGCCGCGGAGGTAACCGGACATCACCTCGTAAAGCATACTGAAAATGTACGCGATGAAAATGATCACCAGACGGGTGTAACCGATAGCAATCACCTGCGGGTCCTGGTTAAATAAGGACAGCAGGAATTTTCCAGTGCTTAGAATCAGGAAAATCGCCGCAATGGAGGTGATCGCATCTTCGATCACGCACAGCAGAAATGTCCGTTTGCACCGTTTGATCTGTCCGGCTCCATAGTTCTGGCCCACAAAGGTGGTACAGGCCTGGCTGAAGGAATTGAATACATAATACACCAGGATCTCGATGTTGTACGCGGCGCTGGAGGCAGCGATCACCACCGTTCCCAGGCTGTTGATGGCAGACTGGATCACCACATTGGCAAGATTAAATACCGCGCTCTGGATACCAGCTGGAAGCCCGATCTGAAGGATCTTTGCCAGACAATTTCCGTGGATCCGCAGTTTTCCTGGGGACAGGCGGATCCATTTATCCGTGCGGATCAATTTTACAAATAAAATGGCGGAGCTGACCACGTTGGAAAGCACCGTAGCGATGGCCACGCCATTGACCGTCATCCGGAACACCACCACAAAAAGCAGATTTAAAAACACATTCAGAACACCGGAAAATGCCAGTGCCATCAACGGCACTCTCGTATCGCCCACGCTCCGGAAGATCGCCGCCTCAAAGTTATAGAGAAAAATCACCGGAAGTCCCAACAGATAGATCCGGATGTATAAAAGAGCATAAGGGAACACCTCATCCGGCACATGAAGCAGCGTAAGTAAATTTCCGATGCACATTTCTCCCAGCAGCGTGATGATCAGACCGCCAAGAAACGCCGCCAGGACCGATGTATGTACCGCCTGTTCCACCGTTTCCCTGTCCTTCCGGCCAATGGCATTGGCGATCACCACATTGGTTCCTAAGGAAAGCCCGATAAATAAGTTTAAGATCACGCCGATCACCGGGCTGTTGGCGCCTACTGCGGCGATGGCGGTGGTCCGGTTCGTGCTGGCGAAATTTCCAACGATGGCAATATCCGACGCATTGAACAGCTGCTCCAAAATTCCCGTTGCCGCCACTGGAAGGGCATACAATGGCAGTTTATTCCAGATGGAGCCATTCAGAATATCCAATTTTGCTGTTTGTCTTTTGATTTCCATATATCACACCTCTTACTAACTCAAATAACACAGCTTATATTTTCTTACAGTCAGCGCAGCAAGTGCGCAGGCCTGCTGAACAGTTACGAAATATCAATATTTTCTTACCCGACTGTATTATATGTTGGAAAATTTATAATAGCAAATACCTATTATCTATGATAAATTATAGTTAAAAGGCATGATATTTTTCAAAAAGGAGATTGGATCATGGATGTACGTGACCTGCGCTATTTTCTGGCAGTAGCAAGGGAAGAGAATATCACACGGGCGGCGGAAAGCCTGCATATGGCACAGCCGTCCCTGTCAAAACAACTGATGGAACTGGAAAGAAATCTGGGGAAGCAGCTTCTGATCCGTGGAAAGAGAAAGATCACACTGACGGAAGACGGCGTTTTCCTGCGGAAACGGGCGGAGGAGATCCTGGAACTGGTGGAAAAGACGGAATTGGAGATCCGGTCGGATCTTGATGAGATCGTTGGCGATATTTACTTAGGCGGCAGTACCCCGGACATCATTTTACAGGCGGCGGCCCAATTAAGAAAGGCATCTCCGGAAGTAAAATTTCACTTTTACAGCGGAGATGCCGTCGATGTGTCCGAACGTTTAAATCACGGGACCCTGGATTTTTCCGTCATGCTAGAGCCCATTGACCCAGCCAAATACGATTTCCGTTCCCTTCCAGCCGGATCCCAGTGGGGAATCCTCGTTCCCGCCTCCGATCCCTTATGCCAGCAGGACTCCATCACCAGGGAAATGATCACCCAGCTTCCTCTTATCATGCACCAGCGTCTGGGCCTGCAAAATGAGATTGCCCACTGGGCCGGAACTGACTTAGAAAACTTAAAAATTGCCGCCACCTACAACGTGGTCCACGGCAGTCCAGTCCCCATGGTACTCCATGGCCTGGGATATTTTCTCACCACCAGAGATCTGCTGGAGCCGGTTCTTGGGGAAGAAGTGCGTTTCCTACCGCTAAAACCACAGCTTTCCACCCGATTAGCGCTGGTGTGGAAGAAACATGCGGTGTTCAGCCAGGCAGCGAAGGCATTTCTGGAATTGCTGGATTAGGAGGAAAATTTTATGAATATGGAAGACGTTCGATACATCGCTGAGATTGCGAAACAAAAAAGTATCAGCCGCGCGGCGGAAACATTACTGATTGCACAGCCTGCTTTAAGTAAGCGTGTAAAAAAAGTAGAGGCTGAATATGAAATAAAAATTTTCAACCGCACCATGGGCAGTAACCTGAGTATCACCGAAGAGGGCCAGCTGTTCCTCAATATGGCGGAGCGGATCATGAATGCCCATTCGGACTTCAAAAAGCAGATGGAAAACCGGAAAGCCCAGGAGAAAAACTGTATCATTCTCGGAATTACCGGTCAATGGGCAGAACAGCTGGTTCTCCCACTGTTAAAAAATGTTGATAGCCAATATTTTATCAATATCCGGACAGGCAACTCCCTTCCGCTGGAAGAGGCAGTCAAAAACGCATTTATGGACATCGCACTGATCAATACGGTTCATCGGAAAAATGGAATTCATTATGAAAAAATCGGGCACTGCTATCTCATGGTCTATCTACGGGCCGATTCTCCGGCGGAAAAGAAAGCCAGATACGTTCCAGAGTATTCCTTACCAGTCCTGCGTCTGGAAGATCTTATGGACGAAACGTTCGTGGTCAATGTACCTGGAAGCAGCAGCCGTACTTATCTGGATATGATTCAGAAAAAGAACCACATCTCCCTGCAATACCTGGAATTAACCAATTTTCAAAACCGTGTGGCTACCGTAGACGCTGGAAAAGCAAGCTACATCATTGCGGGAACTCTGGAACGGCTTCCTGAAAAAATCGACCACCAGCGAGTATATTTATTAGAACCATCCCAGGGAATCACCGTTGAAAACTGCCTCATTTGCAGACAAGGCTTTCAGACAACGTCTGTTTATACCATGCTTTTATCCACCTTACGCCAGATCGTTTCCGAATAAAAATCCGGACGGGCATATGAAAATGAATTTCATTTTTGTATGCCCGTTTTCTTTTGCAAAAATACATTCCATTTAGGAATTTATTTATCAAAAAGGATATTGGACTATCCGGCAGTAGAAACCTTATAATGACACTAAAGTAATTGAAAATCATTAGGAGGAGAAAGGTATGAATATTCTTGCATCATCATCTGCGTTCCGTTTCCGGTGGATCAATGGCCAGTGCTTTGAGTTCCGCCTGCCAAACGGAAAGTACCTGATCACAGATCCCTGCTACAAATGCGAGGGACAAATGGGCAGAGCCTGTCCAAAAGATTTCAACACGGAAGATTTAGAGGGCTGTGATTATCTTTTTATCAACCACTGCCACGGAGATCACACAGCCAATATCCAGGATGTATATGATCGTTTCCATCCGACCGTCATCACACATTCCGCTGCATGTATGGAAGTTGCCCGCACATTCCATATTCCGCTGACAAGCATTTATCCAGTTGATTTTGAGGGTACTTATTATTTCGACGGATTTATGCTGGAAACCCATCACGGCGTCCATCATCCATTGCCATTTGATTATGAAGAGACAAAAAAGGCATTTGCGGATTGTCCTAGTTCACCAGAGTTAAATGTACTTGGCGGTATGTTCAACATGAATTTCATTCTCACCACGGATCAGGGATTCCGTCTGGCTTTCATTGGGGGAAACGATGACGGAATGTTAAAACGGCTTCAGCAGAAAGAGAAACCAAACCTTGTGATCCGCAACAAAATGGCAAGTTCCAAGCACAAAGACACTGCTGCAGAACAGTTTGCGGAGTGGTTTTCCAAGATCGACGTCTCCATGCTGGTTCCCATGCATCATGAAAATTGGCTGGTGGACGATCCTGAATTTACCAAAAATCTGTTTGACTATATGAACCAATATATGGAAGAACATCATAAGATCGGCAGAGTCGCGTCCATGGAACGCTGCAAATGGTATAGCGTAAACGTATCCGTCGTTGAGGTGGAATAGGGTTTTTATTAGGGGGTAAAATTATGACAATACAAATGGGGTTATGCTTAGCTATTTTTCTTTTCCTTATTTTAGGATATGTATTTTCCAAAAGGCTTCATACAACCTTAGGAGTTGTTGCAATGTGCGCCATTGCATTGACTTCCTTCTCTGGAATTGTTCCTGCAAAAACAGTTCTTTCTAACTTTGCCAATTCCAATGTGATCCTGATCGTTAGTATGTTTGTGGTTTCTGCTGGATTTGGCAAAACGCAGGCGGTCCATAAGCTGTCACAGATGGTTTACAAAGTCAGCCGCGGCAGTTTTACCATTATGTTAGCTGGATACTGCTTCATCGCTTTTATGCTTTCCCAGCTGATTCCAAGCCCGGTTGTTGTATTTACAGTCGTATCACCACTTCTGGCGCTTTCCTGCGAGGCGATGGACGTCAGCCCGTCAAAGGCTATGTTTTCCTTAGGTCTGGTCGGCGTGGCAAGTATCGGAATTCTGCCTTTAGGCAGCGGTGCCATCACATTTGCACAGCAGAACGCATATCTGGAAAGCTATGGATATACCGACTATGCCATGAACCTTCTGGATCCATTTTTCGGACGTTTTCCGATCGCGGTAGTCGTATTCCTGTACGCCGTATTTATCGCGCCGAAAATGGCACCGGCGCAACCAACTGTTCCGATTACCTTAAAAACCGGAACCCAGTCCAAAAAAGAAGGAAAAGCCGTTCCGCAGCTTGACCCTGTAAGAGAAGTCCTGGGATATCTCATTTTCACCGTTACCACCATCCTTCTGATCTTTTCCAGCAATCTGGGGCTTTCCGGCTGGCAGGTCGCATTTGCCGGAGCTGCAATCTCTGTGGCAACTGGAGTTTTAAAACCACAGGAAGCCATTGACGCCATTCCTATGAGAATCGCATTGATGCAGATTGCCGCTTATGCAGTAGGCGGAGCTATGACCGAATGTGGATTAGGAGAATTGATTGGAAATACATTCGCTTCCGTTATTGGAATGAGCTCCAACGGTTATGTCATTGGAGCAGCGTTCTTCATCGTTCCATTTATCCTGACACAGTTTATGAACAATACCAGCGTGATCAATATCTTCACACCTATCCTGGTATTAACCTGTAAAGCCCTTGGCTGTAACCCAGTCGGTCCACTCCTTCTTCTGATGACCGGATGCCTTACCGCTTTCATGACACCAATGGCTACCGGTACTATCGCTCCTATGATGGGCGCAGGCGGTTATGACCAGACAGATTTGTTCAAAATGGGATGGCTTCCATCCATTATTATCTCTGTCGTTGCTATTTTGTATATCATGACTGTATATCCGGCATTTTAAATGAAAAAATGAGTTTGAAAAACGCAGCCGCGGGATTGATTTTCTGCTGCTGCGTTTTTCATATGTACTTTACTCGTCTATTACGGCAAAAATATCGCAGGAGTAAGTGCAAAAGCATGGATTTATTGCCGATAATTTGGTATACTAACCATAGTAAACGTGATTTTTGAAATCATGATACTAAAAAACTCACAGAATGTGCTTTTTACCGTGTGAAAGGAGGGTGGCAGATGCGATACCTTTCAGTTGCTGAAATGGCAAAAAAATGGGATGTATCTGAACGTAGTGTAAGAAATTATTGTGCCCATGGTCGTGTGTCGGGAGCATTTCTTACTGGAAAGACATGGAATATTCCGGAAAATGCAGAAAAGCCGGAGCGTTCTAACAAAAAGAAAGAAAAACCAATGACCTTGCTGGATATTTTGCAGGATGAAAAGGCAAATAAATACTCTGGAGGCATTTATCATAAGACACAGATTGATTTAACATATAATTCAAACCACATGGAAGGAAGTCGGCTGACTCACGATCAGACCCGATATATCTTCGAGACGAATACCATTGGTATAGAAAAAGAAGTGCTCAATGTAGATGATGTGATTGAAACGGCAAACCATTTCCGGTGTATTGATATGATTATTGATCATGCAAAATCGGCATTGACGGAAAAGTTTATCAAGGAGCTGCATCTGATTCTGAAAAATGGAACCAGTGATTCCAGAAAGGATTGGTTTGCTGTCGGTGATTACAAGAAACTTCCAAATGAAGTTGGAGGTATGGAGACTGCACTTCCGGAAGAAGTTGCAGACAGGATGAAGAAATTGCTGTCAGAGTACAACAACAAGGAAGAAAAAACCTTTGACGATATTCTGGATTTTCATGTGAAGTTTGAACGTATCCATCCATTTCAGGATGGCAATGGTCGTGTGGGACGATTGATTATGTTCAAGGAATGCCTGAAATATAATATTGTTCCATTTATTATCGAGGATAATTTGAAAATGTTTTATTATCGAGGCTTGAAAGAATGGAACAATGAAAAAGGGTATCTGACTGATACTTGCCTGACAGCACAAGATAGATATAAAGCATACTTGGATTATTTTAGGATTGCATATTAAGAGAAAAAATATCAAAAGTGAAATTTCTGTGGCACAATATCGTTCTTCTGGAATTTTTATAATTATCTCCATCATTTTATCCAAAAATGATGGAGATTTCAACGTTACTGATGGGGATATCCTTTTATTTTTTCATGATTTCAACTCTTTACTCGTCAGCCACCTCAAGCGCCAGGCGGATCATCTCATCAAAGCTGTTCTGCCGCTCCTCTGGCGTTAAGTTGTTGGCTGCGTCACCACCGATGATATCGGAAATGGTGCACATACACAGTGCTTCTTTGCCTGCTCTTGCAGCAACGGCATACAGACCTGCGCACTCCATCTCGCCAGCCAGCACACCCATTTTCGCCCACACTAATTCAGAAAGCTCACTGTAAAATACATCACCGGAAACAACGCTTCCCACTTTATAATTCAGCTTCAGCTCTTCTGCGGTATCAGCGGCTTTCTTCAGCAGACGGTAGCTGGCACATGGCGCATAAGTTCCGTGAAGCTGATACTGGTTCATAAATTCAGACTGATAACTAGCCCCCATAGCGATAACGATATCCCGCATCTTCACATTCGGGCTGATGGCTCCCGCACTGCCGACACGGATGATGCTTTTCACATCATAGACATTGAACAATTCATAAGAGTAAATACCGATTGACGGCATTCCCATACCACTTGCCATCACGGATACCCGTTTTCCATGATAGGTTCCTGTATAACCATTCACGCCACGGACATTATTGACCAACTGCGCATTCTCTAAAAAATTCTCTGCAATATATTTCGCGCGAAGCGGATCTCCTGGCATTAATACGGTAGATGCAAATGCTCCTTTTTCGGCTGAGTTATGTGGTGTCATAATAAATTCCTCCATTCTGTTTTAATCTGGCTTTATCATAACACAAAATCAGGATTTTTGTTATTCCTATTTACGTGAAATCCCGGACAATTTTTATATACTCCTGTGCATGATAAGAGAGATAACTTCCCTTCCGGAAAGCCGCTACAAAATCCACTGTCGTATTAGGATCTCCCACAGAGAAAAACAACGGCTGTTTCTTAAATGGAATGTGTTTCAAATGGGTCTCTGTCACAAAACACGCCGCATACCCGCGGGAAGCCAGTTCCGCAGCAGCGGAAATATTGCTGGTCTGCAGGCGGACCTGGGGATAAAAATGGCAGGTTTTGAATAGCTGGTCTACGGTCTGGCGGGTCCGTTGGCCCGACGGCTGTAAAATGAATGGCTCGTTATCCAGAAGATGAAGATCCAGCCATGGATATTTGCATCCCTCTTTCTCGATGCCTGCGTCCTTTAACGAATGATCAGCCGCCAGGACAAGAACCACCTCCTCGTGGCTGATGATCTCATAATCAATATCCGGGCTTTTCACCGGAAGATTAAAAAAGGCCAGATCCGCTTCGCCATTTAAAAGCATTCCTTCCAGCAAACTGGAATGAGCCTCTAAAATATCCAGATGCATATTGGGGTACAGACTATGGAAAATCGGCAGTGTACATGGAAGCATGTACGTTCCGCGCATGGTTGGGAACGCAATCTTCAAACGTCCGGCATTCTGCTTGATGATGTCCCCCATTTCCTGATCCAGTTCTTTTTTCAGATTCAGGATTTCCGTGGCTTTGGCCACATACCGCTCCCCTGCATACGTCAGCACAAACCGGTTTCCCAATTTCCGGAATAACTTCTGCCCCATCTCTTTTTCTAAATTCTGCAAAAATTTCGTCAAAGTCGGCTGGGTCACATACAACGAATCCGCCGCTTTGGTGATATTCTGCGTTTTGGCAATGGCCAGAACATAAGAAAGGTCCCGAAAGTCCATAAAATCCCCCTTTTTTAACCTAAATGAATCTGGCTTCATTTTATCACAAACTATTCAGTAAATGAATACTTTTGATGAAAAGAATGAATTTCATTTCTTTTCAAATCCATGCTAAGATAAAGCCAACAGAGATGATACCGGTATCAAAACCGGCGGCCCGGCCAGCCGCCTTCTCACAAAGGTGATGGAGG
>CAKRWX010000058.1 GCA_934418055.1 uncultured Lachnospiraceae bacterium | reverse complement strand
CTCGTCATCATCGTCATGATGATGGTGGTGATGCTCGTGATCATGCTCAGCCTCGTGAGCACGTCTCTCTTCCACCTCTCTCATCAGATCTTCTGCCATAGTATCTGGCTTCTCGATGATCTCCAGTAACTGAGCGCCGGATAACTGGCTGCAAGGAGTAGTCACGATGGAAGCGCTGGCATTGTGCTCACGGATCAGCTCCACATCCTGCTGAACCTTTGCAGCGTCTACCACATCCGTTCTGCTCAGTACAACCGTACCGGCATTCTCGATCTGGTTGTTAAAGAACTCACCAAAGTTCTTCATATACATCTTGCACTTAGAAGCGTCTACGATGGTAACGGCACTGTTCAATACCACATCCAGAGTAGAAGCTACATCGCGGACAGCTTTCATAACGTCAGATAATTTACCAACACCGGACGGTTCGATGATCACACGGTCTGGCTGATATTTGGTCAGAACCTCTTCCAGAGATTTGCCAAAATCACCAACCAGGGAGCAGCAGATACAACCGGAGTTCATCTCGCGGATCTCGATACCGGAATTCTTTAAAAATCCGCCGTCAATACCGATCTGGCCAAACTCATTCTCGATCAGAACTACCTGCTCACCTGCGATCGCCTCTTCCAACAGTTTCTTAATAAATGTCGTTTTTCCGGCTCCAAGGAAGCCGGAGATAATATCAATCTTTGTCATAATATTTTACCCTTCTTTCTAGTTGTATATTTTGTCACAAAGTTTCTATAAAGTCAAGACCGTCCGCGCCACGCCCGGACGATGTTGTTCATGCGCTGCACGGACGGTAACAGATTCTGCTGTGACAGAAGCCTGTCTACGATAGAAAAAGGAGCAACGCGCCCTTCACAACTCGTCACTCCCCTTACCTGTTCAAGCCGATTCCTCTTCCACCTGGATCCGGTACAGATTCTTTCTCTTGATCAGCCCTGTTTCTTCTAATGTTTTGACCATCCGGTAAACAGTTGCCATGCCGATGGTCGGATCTTTCTTGATTGCCTGATAATAGATCTCTTTGCAACAACAGCACTCGTCCTGTAAAATGATATCAATCAGCAGCTGTCTCTGATTGGTGATCCTGCAGCCATTCTTTCTTAATTCCTGCAGAATATAGGATTTTTTCTCCTGCACCGACATACGTTTCCTCCTTTACCGGTTTCTGATCTCCGTCACCTTGAAGCCTTCTTGTTCTACTGCCTTACGGATAGCATCCTCTGAAATCTCACGGTCATAAGATACGATGGCACGCTTTTTCTTCAAATCAACATCCGCACTGGCACCCTCGATCCGGTTGATGGCCTTGGTCACACTGAATACACAATTTTCACAGTGCATTCCGGAGATCTCCACCACTTTTTCACCAAGCTTCGGGTTCTCCAGTATTTTCACCGGAATATCATCTCTGGTAATCCCTGTACTTCCGCCTCCGCAGCAGCTGCCCTCTCCCCGAAAATGCTTCAGGGAGCCCTTCAGTGCCACCAAAGCGATTGCAGCTAAGACTGCGATAATTATGACATTAGCCACGTTTCTTCGCCTCCTTAACTGGTGCAGAAGAACTGCAATGCCCACCGCAGGAGCTGCAGTCACAGCCGCACTGGACGGATTTTCCATTTTTCTTATCTCGGATCATGCTTCGGATAATCAGCGCCACTATCAAAATCAGTACCACCAGAACAACGATCGTTCCCATCTTTGCGCAACCTCCTTTTTTTACTGACGGAAGCCCGTATACTGAAACATCAGCTACAGGCTTCCTTTTCAGGAATGATTCCTGATTTTAATTATTTGGATTTTACCAGGTTCTTAGTATCTACGCTTAAAGTATCGCTCTCTTTGTAAGGACGAACCAGCATGTATACGAAGAATACTACGATTGCTGCTGCAACTACCAGGCCAGGGATGTTCGCTGCACCGCCAGTCAGAACGGTACCAACCTGATAGATTACAAGTGCTACGCCATATGCGAACAGACACTGATAAGCAAGTGCAAATGTCGTCCATTTTCCACTGTTCATCTCACGTCTGATGGCACCGATTGCTGCGAAGCAAGGAGCACACAGTAAGTTGAATACCAGATAGCCATAAGCAGCTACTGGAGTTAAAGCGCCCTGTAAGTTAGACCAGATCTCAACACCATCCTCTGCAACTTCTTCCAGGTTTGGATTGAAGAGCATACCGAAGGTTGCTACCACGTTCTCTTTTGCGATCAGACCAGAGATTGCTGCTACTGCCATCTCCCAGCCATGACCTAACTGAGTCCAGCCAAGTGGTGTGAAGATCCATGCGATCGCTTTACCAATCTGAGCTAAGATACTGTTATTTAAGTCCTCAACCGCACCGAAAGCGCCGCCTTCGAAGCCGAAGCCCATGAGGAACCATAAAACGATGGTGGAAAGCAGGATCACGGTACCAGCTTTCTTGATAAAGGAAGATGCTCTCTCCCAGATGCTTCTCAGTACGTTGCCGGCAGTTGGCATATGGTACTGTGGAAGCTCCATAACGAATGGTGACGGATCACCAGCGAACATCTTGGTTTTCTTTAACATAATACCGGAACATACAATTGCTGCAACACCGATGAAGTAAGCACTGGTTGCTACCCATGCGGAAGCATTGCCCTCTGCGTTCGGGAAGAATGCACCTGCGATCATAGCGATGATCGGAAGCTTTGCACCACAAGGAATGAATGTGGTCGTCATGATAGACATCTTACGGTCACGGTCAGACTCGATGGTTCTTGTTGCCATAACGCCTGGGATACCACAGCCGGAGCTGATCAGCATTGGGATAAATGCTTTACCAGAAAGACCAAATTTACGGAAGATACGGTCCATGATGAAAGCAACACGCGCCATATATCCGCAATCCTCCAGGATTGCCAGGAAGAAGAACAGTACGATCATCTGTGGTACGAAACCAAGCACTGCGCCTACACCAGCTACGATACCATCCAGGATCAGGCCCTGTAACCAGTCTGCACAGCCAACTGCATTTAAAAAGCCCTCAACAGCCGGAGGAACGATCTCACCGAATAATACGTCATTGGTCCAGTCTGTTACGAAAGTACCAACTGTGGTTACGGAAATGTAGTATACAAACCACATCACAACTGCGAAGATCGGCAGAGCCAGGATACGGTTGGTTACGATCCGGTCGATCTTATCGGAAATGGTCATCTTGCCGCTTGCAACCTTCTTCTTCAGGCAGTCGCCAATGATAGAGGAAATGTATACATAACGCTCGTTGGTGATGATACTCTCAGTATCGTCGTCCATCTCCTTTTCGATCGCATTGATCTCCTCAGTTACATCCGGAACCCTGGATAACTGATCGGTGATCTTGCTGTCGCGTTCTAATAACTTGATTGCAAAATAACGTCTCTGTTCTGCCGGAACAGAAGCATCTAACTTATCCTCGATCTGGTCTAACACTCTCTCCACACTGTCAGAGAAGTTATGTACCGCCGGTGTCTTCTTACCGGATTTTGCTAAATCAACTGCCATCTGGGCTGCTTTGTCGATACCGTCGCCCTTTAACGCGGAGATCTCAACAACCTGACAGCCTAATTTTTCAGCCAGCTTCTTGATGTTGATCTGGTCGCCATTCTTTCTTACCAGATCCATCATGTTAACCGCCATGACCACCGGAATACCAAGCTCCATTAACTGGGTGGACAGATATAAGTTTCTCTCCAGGTTGGTACCGTCAATGATATTTAAGATCGCGTCTGGTTTCTCATTGATCAGATAGTTTCTTGCTACGACCTCCTCCAGAGAATATGGAGATAAGGAATAAATACCTGGAAGATCGGCGATGATGACATCTTTATGTCCCTTTAACTTACCTTCCTTTTTCTCTACGGTTACACCTGGCCAGTTACCAACATACTGAGTGGCACCTGTCAGGGCATTAAATAATGTGGTCTTACCACAGTTTGGATTACCTGCCAATGCGATTGTAATTGACATCTTTTCTCCTCCTACCCTTCATCACAACATACTCATGGCTGTTTCACACTTCTTCACAGTCAGTGCAGCAAGTTCTCAGACCTGCTGAACAGCTACGCTTTTCCTTACTCTACATCGATCATCTGTGCATCTGCTTTACGAACAGAAAGCTCATAGCCTCTTACGGTCACTTCCATCGGATCACCAAGCGGTGCAACCTTACGCACATAGATCTCTACGCCTTTTGTGATTCCCATATCCATGATTCTTCTCTTAACCGGGCCTTCACCAGTCAGCTTTGTTACTTTTACGGTCTGTCCCACCGGAACTTCGTTTAAAGTTTTCATGACCTTCCTCCTTAATTCACCATAATTTTATTTGCCATATCTTTTCCGATGGCAATTCTGGAATCCTTTACATTCACAATGATATTTCCCTCTACCGTCGATACCACCGTAACCTTTGCTCCTGTTACAAAACCAAGGTTCTCTAAAAACCGTTTGGTCTCTTCATTGCCTCCCACACGCAGGATCGTGTTCGGCTCTCCTTCCTTAACCATTGATAATGGCATCATCTCATCCTTCTTTCTGCTTGTATGGATTTTTTTCATGGTGACTTTTCTTTGGTTATACATACCTAACCATTCATCGTTGTTAGTATATTCTAACCTTTTTAAAATGTCAAGAACGCTTAGCGATATTTTTTCTCAATAAGGTGGGCTCTATTGAAAAATATTGTACAAAAAGAGGGACAATACTTCTCTTTCTTAAGTATTGTCCCTCTCTCTGATCGACGGCTATCTATCAATCGCCTGAAATGCCTGATCCAGATCCTCAATGATATCATCAATATGCTCTGTACCGATGGACAGACGGATGGTATTTGGACGGATGCCCTGATCTGCCAGCTCTTCCTCATTTAACTGACCGTGAGTGGTAGAAGCCGGATGGATCACTAAAGACTTCACATCTGCAACGTTAGCAAGCAGGGAGAATAACTCCAGATGATCAATGAAATCTTTCGCCGTCTGAGCGTCACCCTTGATCTCAAAGGTAAAGATCGAACCGCCGCCGTTCGGGAAATATTTCTTATATAATTCCTGCTGCTCCGGATCGGTAGAAACTGCCGGATGGTGCACCTTCTCTACCTGTGGATGATTGTTTAAGTACTCTACTACCTTCAGCGCATTCTCTACGTGACGCTCTACACGTAAGGAGAGAGTCTCCAGTCCCTGTAAGAAGATCCAGGAATGGATCGGGGAAATGGTTGCGCCCAGGTCACGAAGCAGGATCGCACGGACCATAGTCACAAATGCTGCAGGACCTGCTGCCTTGGTAAAGCTTACCCCATGATAGCTTGGGTTTGGCTCGGTAATTCCTGGGAATTTGCCGCTTCCTTCCCAGTCAAACTTACCGCCGTCAACGATCACGCCGCCGATGGTTGTTCCATGTCCACCGATAAATTTGGTTGCAGAATGAACCACGATATCTGCACCATACTCAAATGGACGAACCAGATATGGGGTTGCAAAGGTATTATCGACAACTAACGGGATCTTATGGGCATGGGCGATCTTCGCGATACGCTCGATATCAACCACATCAGAGTTCGGATTGCCTAAAGTCTCGATATGTACTGCCTTGGTGTTCTCCTGGATCGCATTCTCGATCTCTTCATAGTTAAATGGATCTACGAAGGTTGTCGTAATGCCATAAGCCGGGAGTGTGTGAGCAAACAGGTTGTAAGTACCACCGTAAATGTTCTTTGCCGCTACGATGTGATCACCGGCATGTGCCAGGTTCTCAAAGGTGTAAGCGATCGCTGCTGCACCGGAAGCCACTGCCAGTGCTGCCACTCCACCCTCTAACGCTGCAATTCTCTTCTCGAATACGTCCTCTGTCGGGTTCGTCAGACGGCCATAGATATTACCTGCGTCCTCTAATGCAAATCTTGCTGCTGCATGATCGCAGTTCTTAAATACGAAGGAAGAGGTCTGGTAGATCGGAACAGCTCTTGCATCGGTGACTGGGTCTGGCTGCTCCTGGCCTACGTGAAGCTGTAACGTCTCAAATTTATAATTTTTTGTACTCATGCTTTCGTCTCCTTTACCGATTCTCAAAAATGTTGAGGACAGTATAACTCTTTAATTCCTAGTATGTCAATAGGAATATAGGAAATTATCTCATGAAATACAAAACATGATTTCATCGAATACAGAAAATTATTTCATTGCCTTTAAAATTTTCTCGATATCCTGTTTTCGTCCAATAGCCAGCAGATGATCTTCTGCCCGGATCACATAATCCGCTGACGGCATCAGATTGGTCTTTCCATCGGTCTTTGTCCCCAGGATATTGATGTGATAGCTGTTGCGGATTCCGGATTCCTTCAGACTCTTGCCTATCCACTGGGTTAACGGCGGAATCTCATAGATCGAATACTCATCGCTTAACTCAATGTAATCAAATACATGATCCGCACTGTAACGCACTGCCAGCTTCTCCGCAATATCACGATCCGGATAAATAACCTCATCGGCTCCATTTCTCAGAAGAAATTTCGCATGGATATCCCGGTTTGCCTTACTGATCACATGTTTGCCGCCCAGCTCCTTTACCAGGCTGGTGATCTCCAGACTGCTCTGGAAATTGGTTCCGATGCAGACGAAACACAGATCAAAATTCGCAACACCTAAGCTCTTTAACACATTTTCATTGGTGCAGTCACCAATCTTGGCGCTGACCACCAGAGGAAGCATCTCTTCCAGATTCGCCTCTTCCTGATCCACGATCATGATCTGATTGCCAAGCTCTGCCAGATTCTGACAAAGATGACGACCAAAACGACCCATTCCAATGATCAAAATTGATTTCATATTTCTTCCTCCTTAACCGATGCTGACCGTTTCCACCGGGTTCTGTACATGAGTGATCCGCTTCTGCTGGGTAAATGCCAGAGCGAAGGACATACTGCCGATCCTGCCGCAGTACATCAGCAAAATGATCACAATCCGGGATGCCGGGAGCAGACTTCTGGTAATTCCCGTGGTCATGCCCACCGTTCCAATGGCAGAAAATGTCTCAAACAGCACATCTGCCATTCCAACCGGCTGAATAGCCATGATCAGGATAGACGCCGCCAGCGCTGCTGTTAAGTTGATGGTACAGATGGCGCCAGCACGTTTTACCGCATCCTCCTCCAGCCGCCGTCCGAATACATTGATGCCGTAGGAACGGTCAATGTTGGAATGGACATATAAGAACAAGGCGATCACGGATGTGGTCTTGACACCGCCTGCCGTAGAGCCCGGATTGCCGCCGATAAACATTAAGATCAGTGTCAGCAGTTTGCTTCCGTCCGTCATAGCCGCCGGATCAACGGTGTTAAAGCCTGCCGTTCTTGCCGTCACGGACGCAAATAAGCTGGTTAAAATCTGTCCGCTGGTACTCATGCCCACCATCAGATTCTGCCGCTCCAGCACCCAGAAGAGTCCTGCGCCACCAAATACCAGCACAAACAGGGCGATCAGCACCAGCTTCGTCTGTAATAAATATTTCCGGAAATGGAATTTATTCCGGTATAGGTCATCCCACACGATAAATCCCAGACCACCGATGATGATCAGGCTCATGATCACCAGATTCACCAGCCAGTCGTCATAATAACCCACCAGGGAATTATAAGGCGCTTCATTGCCCATCAGATCAAAGCCTGCGTTGCAAAAAGCAGAAACCGCATGGAAAAAGCCGTAAAACACACCCCGGAAAAAACCATATTTCGGCACGAAGCGGATCGATAACAGTACCGCTCCCGTTACCTCAAATATGCAAGTTCCGGCAATGATCCTCCGGGCCAGCTTCACGATCCCGCCGATCTGTAACGCGCTGGTGCTCTCCTGGATCAGTCCCCGCTGGCGCAGACCGATCTTTCTTCTTAACACAATGGAAAAGAACACACCCACGGTCACAAATCCAAGACCGCCGATCTGGATCAGAAAAATGATCACAAACTGACCAAACAGACTCCACTGGCTCCAGGTATCCCGCACCACCAGACCGGTCACACAGGAGGCGCTGGTTGACGTGAACAATGCGTCTAAAAAATTCACACTCTGCCCATTTCTGCTGGCAAATGGAAGCATCAGAAGCAGTGTTCCAACCAGGATCAATACAAAGAAGCCATAGGCAATGTACTGGGTCTGGCTTAAAAAGCCCCTTTTTTTCTTCATAAGATCATCTCCGTCCGTTTTTTCTTATGATCGTAAACAACGTAAACAATAAAAATGCCGCCAGATTCACTAACACCACGCTGGCACCTGCCGGAGTGGAACAGAGATAGGAGGCCGTCATGCCGATGCAGAAACAGATCACGGATAAAATTCCCGAAGACCATACCACGCCTTTAAAGCTCTTAAACACCCGCATGGAGGTCAGCGCCGGGAAAATGATCAGGCTGGAGATCAGCATAGCCCCCATCATCCGCATTCCCAGCACAATGGTCACCGCTGTTAAAACCGCGATCAGCACATTGTAGCTGGACACGGAAACGCCCGTAGCCTTGGCGAAATTTTCATCAAAGGTTACAGCGAAAATTTTATTATAGCAGAACACAAACAGTCCCAGTACCACTACAGACAGCACCGCCGCCATTTTCACATCGGCAATGCTCATGGCTAAAATACTGCCGAACATATAGCTGCTGACATCCGTCGTCATGCCGGTCGTCAGAGAAGTCACCACAATACCGACAGCAAGGGCGCTGGCAGAGATCATGGCGATTGCCGCATCGCTCTTGACTTTTCCATTTTCCGTAATCCGCAGAAGGAAAAAAGCCGCCAGCACCACCACCGGGATCGACAATTTCAGCGGAGACCAGCCAATCGCTAATGCGATGGACAAGGCTCCAAAGGATACGTGGGAAAGCCCATCTCCGATCATCGAATACCGTTTTAATACCAGGCTGACGCCCAGCAGGGACGCACACAGAGAGATCAGGATGCCGCCGATCAGCGCCCGCACCATAAATGGATAAGAAAGCATCTCCAATACTGCTGCCATCACAGATCACCTCCTAAGAACAGCTGTCCTGCTTTGGTTTTCCGGTATTCTTCCGGGGTTCCATAGAATAACACCTTCTGCTTCAAATGCAGGATCTTATTGGCCTGGTTGACTACATTGGCCACATCGTGGGTTACCATGATGATGGTCACCTTTTCTTCTTTATTTAACGTCCGCACCAGATGATAAAAATCCTGGATTGCTGACGGATCCAGTCCGGTAATCGGTTCATCTAAAATCAGCACTTCACTGGTGGCGCATAAAGCCCTGGCGATCAGGGCACGCTGCTGCTGTCCGCCAGATAATTCCCGGTAACACTTTTTCGCCAGATGGGTGATGCCCAGCTTTTCCATGCTGGTCCGCGCCATCTTCTTCTCCACCATGGAGTAAAACGGCCGGTGACCTCTCCTGCTTAAGCATCCAGAGATCACCACTTCATAAACGGTCGCCGGAAAATCCTTCTGGGCCGCCGTCTGCTGGGGCAGATAGCCGATCCCGGTCTTTTTCAGTTCTTCTGCCACAGTCAGTGTTCCTGCTGTCGGCTTGATCAGACCCAGAAGTCCCTTCATCAGGGTACTTTTACCGGAGCCATTTTCTCCCACCACGCACAGGTAATCGCCAGAATCCACCTCCATGGTCAGGTCTACTACCGCGTCGTGGTTTTCGTAGCCAAAATCTACATGGTTACATGTTATTAATGCACTCATTTTTATTCCTTTTTCATCCCTTTCGCAACTGTTCAGTCCTTTCACAGTTCCTTTTCCTTCTATAATTGCAGCTATTGGAATCCACATGGCTGCTTCGATCGTTACTCCTGGTCATTTAATCCAGGCCATCCCGCAAGGTCTCGATATTGCCCTTCATCAGATCCACATAGGTGACTCCGGAATCAAATTCTGCCCTCGTCACATTGTGACAGGAATGAAGAAGCTCCGGTTTCGCTCCTGTCTCTTCTCCGATGATCTCTGATACCCGGTGACTGGAGAGCTCCAGGTAGTAAACCACCGGAATCTCTTCCGTCCGCACCTTATCGATCAGGTACGCAATGGTCTTGGCGCTTGGCTCCGTATCTGTGCTGCAGCCGGAAAATGCCGCGCGGTAGTCGAAGCCGTACTCTTCTGCCAGATAACGGAATGGAAATTTGTCACCTACCACGATCATGTTGCGCCTGCGGTTCTTAGAAACCTCTAAGAATCCCTCGTGAAGTGCCTCTAATTCCTTTAAATACGCCTCTTTTCCTTCTTTGTAACGGGTTTCATTGCCCGGATCACACTTGGATAAGGTGTCCGCGATCACTTCCGTGAATTTCATAGCATTGACCGGAGATGTCCAGACATGCTCATCGTACTCAATGTCTACATGATGACCGTCATCGTCCACATAGTCGGAGTGGTCATGACCATCGCCGTAGTAGTGACCGTCTGGTAACCTGGAGTCACTGTCATGGTCATGGGCCTCATCGGTCTCATGCTCATGTTCTTCTTCCGCTTCATGATCGTGGTCTTCTTCTGCATCATGATCATGGTCTTCTGTCTCGTGGTCATGTCCGTGACTCCCGTGTGCATGGTCATGAGCCTCGTCCTCCATGCCTTCCACAATCTCCTCCTCATAGGTGTCCACGTAATCCATCATGGTGATCACCGTCATATGGCCGGTGTCCGTCGCTGCCAGCACCTGGGTCAGCCATT
>CAKRWX010000057.1 GCA_934418055.1 uncultured Lachnospiraceae bacterium | reverse complement strand
GTGAGATTGACGCAGGAGTGATCGAGGCAGCCAAATCCATGGGTGCTTCTACCTGGCAGATCATCTGGAAAGTACTTCTTCCAGAGTGTAAACCTTCTTTATTAATAGGTGCGGCTCTGGCAGTGACGACTATTTTAAGTTATTCCGCTATGGCTGGATTTACCGGCGGCGGCGGACTTGGCGCTATCGCCATCAACTACGGTTATTACCGTTATCAGCCAGCCCTCATGTGGGTGGCAGTCGTGCTTCTGGTAGTCCTGGTTCAGATCATCCAGGAGATCGGCATGAGATTTTCTAAGGCGGGAGATAAGAGAATCCGCTAAGAGCCTGTTTGATTATAAAGACAGAATGACTGTCTTCTATAATAAATATTTTTTCAAAATGAGAGGAGAAAACATTATGAAAAAGACATTTGGAGTAGTAACAGCAGCAGTTTTAGCAGCAGCAAGCATTGCAGGATGCTCTGGAAACAAGGCAGCAGAGACAACTGCAGCTGAGAGCAGCGCAGAAGAGACCACAGCAGCAGAAACCACCGCAGAGGAGACTACTGCAGCTTCTGGAGATTTACAGAAAATCGTTGTCGGCGCAAGCCCAGCTCCACACGCTGAGATCTTAAAAGCAGCCAATGAAGTATTAAAAGAGAAAGGCTATGAGCTGGAGATCAAAGAGTATGTGGATTACATCCAGCCAAACCTGGCACTGGAGTCCGGCGATCTGGATGCGAACTATTTCCAGCATCTGCCATACCTGGAGTCCTTCAATAAGGAGAACGGTACTAATTTAGTATCTGCAGGCGCCATCCACTATGAGCCATTTGGCGTTTATGCAGGTAAGACAACTTCTCTGGATGAGTTACAGGACGGCGCAACCATCGCAGTACCAAACGATACCACCAACGAGGCAAGAGCTCTGCTTCTGTTAGAGGCACAGGGCCTGATCAAGTTAAAAGAGGATGCTGGTTTAACCGCAACTAAGAACGATATTGTTGAGAATCCAAAGAACCTTCAGTTATATGAGGTTGAGGCTGCTCAGCTTCCACGTGTAATCGGTGATGTAGATGTAGCCGTTATCAACGGTAACTACGCAATCGAGGCTGGTTATAAAGTTTCTGACGCTCTGGCAGTTGAGGCTTCTGACTCCTTAGCAGCAACTACTTACGGTAACGTGGTAGCAGTTCGCGCAGGCGAGGAAAATGATCCAGCAATCCAGGCTCTGATCGAGGCGTTGACCAGTGATGAGGTAAAGGCATTCATCGAGAGTACTTATGATGGAGCAGTCGTTCCGTTATTCTAATGAATCAGACCGATAAAATATCAGGGGAATCTTCTGTTTACAGAGGATTCCCTTTGTTGTATACTAGTGGTATTTCATAGGAAAGAAGGAAAGGTTATGGAAGAAACAAACAAGATGGCATTGGCTTCTATGATTGCGGGAATTCTGTCCATCGTTCTTTCATGCTGTTGCGGACTTGGCATGGTTGCCGGTGGACTGGCTGTTATTTTTGCGGGATTGTCCAGAGTGGAAGAGCCGCTTAGTTCCAATGCGAAAGTGGGGCTGATCACAGGAATCATAGGAATGATTTTCAGTGTGATTGCAGTGATCGTGCTGATGGCCCTGGTTGGAGCCATGAGTGGAACATTTGGAATGCTGGGAGGTGTTTTGGGATGACCAGAAGAGCAGAATTAAAACAGAGGGCCAGAGGTTCTTTAAGAGGAAACTATGTTGTGGTTGTGGGAGTATTTCTTTTGACTTCCATGATTCTTAGTGTGTGTTCCGGAATTATTCGACTGATTTCTGGTGTTGTAGGAACATTTTTTACAGCAGGTTCTATTGCTTTTGGCGGAACAGCGGGTCTGGGCCGTCAACTTAATGCCGCTGTTGTGACGGGCTCGATTCCGAGTATTGTGTTTTCACTTCTTACCAGTATTTTATATAGTGGTCTGACTTATATTCTGCTTGCTGGCGAGATCAAAGTTTATTTAAAGATGTGCGCAGGAGAAAAGGCAGAGATTGGAGACCTATTTTGGGGCTTCCGGAACGATCCAATGCGTTTTGCGGGAATTGGTGCGCTGATTATGGCGGTGCTGGAATTGTGTCTTCTTCCAGTTGTGATTCTGGCTGTGGCTATGGCAGTGAGCGGAGAAGGTGGTTTTGTACTCTTTGCAGTGCTTTTTATGCTGATATATGGCCTGATTCTGACCGTTGTGGGAATTTATCTGGCATTGACGTTTGGAATGTTTCTTTATGTTCTGGTGGACCGTCCGGAAATGACGGTGTGGGAAGCATTTGGAACAAGCCGCAAATTAATGAAGGGTAACCGGATCCGCCTGGTGGCTTTACAGCTCAGTTTCATTGGCTGGGGACTTATCGCTATGCTGACACTGGGGGTTGGAATGCTGTGGATAAACGGTTATATTCTTTGCACGACCACATGGTTCTATAAAGATCTGTATCCGCAGGTGGAGACTATTCCTCCAACAAGAGAATATGGAGATGCTGGATATGACATTCCGGATCCGGCATATACAGATACAGAAAAAGCTGAATAGTACAAGAGAGAAAACGCATAGGATATAGCAAAAAAGGCAGGTCCTGTGCGTTTTGCGTATTTCAGATTTGAAACAAAAAGAAGTGATCAATGCAGAAGATTGTAAGCGTCTTGGATTTGTGGGAGACGTGGATTTTGACATGAAAAGCGGGTGTATGACTGCCATCATTGTTCCAGGACCGGGAGCTTTCTGCGGATTTTTGGGACGGGAGAAGGAGTATGTGATCCCCTTCTGCGACATCTGCCAGGTGGGCGATGACATTATTTTAGTCCATGTAAAACAGAAAGATGTAGAGGAAAAGTGCCGGGTCTAAGCCATGTGTAAACTGAAAATAGAAAAATCTTGCCATTTTCAGACCACTGGAGTAAAATGTACATAACTGTTTCATACTTTACAGTTGTAAATATAGACAGAATCGGATTTTTAGGAGGAAATACCATTGAAATGCCCATATTGTGGGGAAGACGATACGAAAGTAATCGATTCCAGACCGGCAGACGATAATAGCTCGATCCGCAGACGCCGCCAGTGCGAGCGGTGCGGAAAACGATTTACTACATATGAAAAATTGGAGACCATGCCATTTATGGTGATCAAGAAAGACCGGACCAGGGAAGCCTATAACCGCTCGAAAGTGGAAGCGGGTATTGTCCGTTCCTGTCATAAGCGTCCGGTATCTACCCAGCAGATCAATGCCGTTCTGGATGAGATCGAGAATGAGATCTTTAACTGTGAGGACAAGGAAGTGGAGACTACCGTGATCGGAGAACTGGTCATGGATAAGTTAAAGAAGTTAGACGAGGTGGCTTATGTCCGTTTCGCTTCTGTGTACCGGGAATTCAAAGATGTGAATACCTTTATGGAAGAGCTTGGAAAGCTCTTAAAAAAATAGAAAGAGACAAGAAATTGATGCTGAAAGCATTTTACCCAAAAGAAATGATGAATTCCGCATATGAGATCCCATATGAAGCATTGTATGAGAAGGGAATCCGCGGAGTAATCTTTGATATTGATAATACGCTGGTTCCCCACGGAGCTCCTGCCGATGAGCGGGCTCTGGAATTGTTTGGACGGTTTCATCAGATGGGCATGAAAACCTGTCTGCTGTCCAATAACAAGGAGCCGCGGGTGGCGTCATTTGCGGCACAGGTGGATTCTCCCTATATTTATAAGGGTGGGAAACCGAAAAAGAGCGGCTATGAGGCGGCGATGAAGAAAATGGGAACGGACCGGGCAACGACGGTATTTGTGGGAGATCAGTTGTTTACGGATGTATACGGCGCAAATCGCATCGGACTTTATAGCTTTCTGGTAAAACCGATCCATCCCAAGGAAGAGATCCAGATTGTGCTGAAACGGTATCTGGAGGCAGTGGTACTGTTCTTTTATCGGAGACAGCTGCGAAAAGAAAAAAAGATGCAGTAGGTCTGCATATTTACAAGAAGCGGAAATGAGGGATAGACGATGATCAGTGGAAAAGCGATGGTTTGCGGTGTGATCGGAAATCCGGTGGGACATTCCCTTTCACCGATGATGCATAATTATTATGGAGAGGCGCTGAATCTGGATTATATTTATGTGCCTTGCAATGTGGATGATGACAAAGTGGGTGAGGCGATCCGCGGCGCTTATGCCTTAGGGTTTGAGGGGATCAATGTGACTGTGCCTCACAAACAGCGGGTGATGGAGCATCTGCTGGAGATCGATGACGCAGCCAGATGCATCGGCGCAGTCAATACGCTGGTGCGGATGGAAGGCGGTTATAAGGGATATAATACTGATGCGGATGGTTTGTACCGTGCTATTATGGGACATGGAATTGATCCGGAAGGAAAAGATTGTCTGATGATTGGAGCCGGAGGCGCAGCCAAAGCGGTGGCGTATATGCTGATGAAGCATGGCGCAGCGTCGGTGGTGATCTTAAACCGTACCGTAGACAAGGCCCAGACACTGGCAGAGGAGATGAACCGCCAGTTTGGACGTGAAACCATGAAAGCCATGGCACTGGAAGACTATGGAAAACTGGAGAAAGAACATTATCTGGCTTTTCAGACCACCAGCGTTGGCATGTATCCGAAAGTGGGACATGCCCCCATTGAGGATCCAGCTTTTTATGAGAAAATCCAGACGGCGGTGGACATTGTATACACGCCAGCAAAGACCCGGTTTATGGAGCTGGTGGAAGAAGCAGGCGGACGGGCAGTTGGTGGTCTGGACATGCTGATCTATCAGGGAATCATCGCTTTTGAATTGTGGAATCCAGGTGTGATTGTGACGGAAGAAATTGTGGAGACCGTCAGACAAATGATGACAGAGAGGTTAAACAACAGGTAAAGACCATGGGAAATCATGTGATTATGACTGGCTTTATGGGAGCCGGTAAAACGACAGTGGGGAAAGCGCTGGCGAGAAAGCAGCAGATCCCATTTCTGGACACGGACCAGCTGATCGAGAAGAAAGCTGGCATGACCATCAGCCGGATCTTTGAGACCCAGGGAGAAGAAGCCTTCCGGAAAATGGAAACCTCTGTGCTGGAAGATCTTCTGAAGCGTGATGATCGGACGGTGATTTCTGTAGGAGGCGGACTGCCCTTAAGAGATGAGAACCGGGAACTGTTGTGGAAACTGGGAACGGTGGTTTACTTGCAGGTAAAACCGGAGACCGTTCTGGAACGGTTAAAAGGCGACAATACCAGACCGATGCTGCAGGGCGGCGAAGCCGGAGAGCGGGTGCGTTCCCTGTTGGCGTACCGGACGCCGCTGTATCAGAAAGCGGCCAATCTGGTAGTGGATGTGGATGATAAGACCGTAAGCAAGATTGCGGAGAAAATCATAGAATTACTGTGACTGTCTATAAGAAGCAGTTGCGGGAAAAAAGGGGGAGAATCGTGAAATTACTGGTATTAAATGGACCAAATTTGAATTTTCTGGGAATCCGGGAAAAGGGCATCTATGGAAACCAGGATTATGCTTATCTGGTGGACCGTCTGCAGAAGAAAGCGGAGGCAGAAGGCCATGAACTGGAGGTGTTCCAGAGCAATTATGAGGGCGGCCTGATCGATAAGATCCAGGAGGCTTATCATACTGGCGTGGAAGGCATCATCATCAACCCAGGCGCATTTACCCATTACAGCTATGCGCTGCGGGACGCTCTGGCGTCTGTGGAGATCCCAAAGATTGAGGTTCATATTTCCAATGTCCATAAGCGGGAGGAATTCCGACATGTGTCCGTGACAGCTCCAGTGTGTACCGGACAGGTGGTTGGCCTTGGTTTAAGAGGCTATGAACTGGCTATGGATTACCTGACAGAAAAAAAATAGGGAAACATGGCAAAAAATAGTTGAAATTGTATGCTGGATAGTATAAAATATAATGGATAATGAGAATTTTATTTAGGAGGAATATCATTTATGATATCTGCGGGCGATTTTAGAAACGGCATCACCTTAGAGATTGATGGAAACGTATATCAGATTATGGAGTTCCAGCACGTAAAACCGGGTAAGGGTGCTGCTTTCGTTAGAACAAAAATCAAAGACGTAATCAACGGCGGTGTAGTTGAGAGAACTTTCCGTCCAACTGAGAAGTTCCCGGCTGCAAGAATTGACCGTGTGGACATGCAGTATCTGTACTCTGATGGCGATCTGTACAACTTCATGGACGTTAACACTTACGAGCAGGTTGCATTAAACACTGATCTGATCGGTGATGCATTAAAGTTCGTAAAAGAGAACGAGATGTGTAAGATCTGCTCTTACAACGGAAAAGTATTCTCCGTAGAGCCACCATTATTCGTAGAGTTAGAGATCACTGATACTGAGCCAGGTTTCAAGGGCGATACAGCAACAGGCGCTACCAAGCCAGCTACTGTTGAGACAGGTGCGGTTGTATACGTACCTCTGTTCGTTAACCAGGGCGATAAGATCAAGATCGATACACGTACAGGCGAGTATCTGTCCCGTGTATAATTCCAAGGGAATATCTGCTTAAGGAATCCAAAGACTGTTGCTTTTATAGGCGGCAGTCTTTTTTTCTGCCCATTTATTCTGCTTCTTTAAAAATCATTTTTTTCTCGTAAAATGCCTAGATGTGTGCTATAATTATCAAATAGTCTTGCTTTTTTATAGAAAAAGGAAAAGAAACAACAATAGAAACAGGGGGAACACATGAAGAATCATAATCACAAAAGAAGTACATTCTCCGGGAAACTGGGATTTGTCCTGTCTGCGGCTGGTGCGTCTGTGGGATTGGGCAATATCTGGCGTTTTCCGTATCTGGCGGCTAAATATGGCGGGGGGATTTTCCTGCTGATCTATATTTTACTGGCACTGACTTTTGGTTACACCATGATCATGGCGGAGACGTCCATTGGACGCATGACTAAGAAGAGTCCGGTAGGTGCCTATGCCAGTTTTGGCAAATCGAAGTGGCTGTCCTTTGGCGGCTGGATCAATGCGGTGATCCCGCTTCTGATCGTTCCATATTACTCCGTGATTGGCGGCTGGGTAATCAAATATCTGATTGGATATTTGACAGGTAATGGAACGGGACTGGCGGCTGACGGCTATTTTTCCACTTTTATTTCAGATGGTTTTTCTACAGAGATCTGTTTCCTGATCTTTGCGGGAATCACGCTGGGAATCATTTATGCGGGCGTCCGCAATGGAATTGAGCGTGTGTCCAAGTTTATGATGCCGATTCTGGTGGTTTTATCGGTAATGATCGCCATTTATTCCATGACCAGACCGGGTGCTGTGAGGGGAATCCAGTATTTTCTGGTGCCGAATCTTAAGAATTTTTCCTGGATGACAGTAGTGACAGCCATGGGACAGATGTTTTATTCTTTATCCATCGCCATGGGTATTCTGATCACTTTTGGGTCCTATATGAAGAAGGATATTTCTATCGAAGGCTCTACAGAACATGTCGAGATCTTTGATACTGCCATTGCCATCATGGCAGGTCTGATGATCATCCCGGCAGTATTTGCGTTTTCAGGCGGAGATCCGGATACCTTGCAGGCGGGTCCGGCGCTGATGTTTATTACGATCCCGAAGGTATTTGCCAATATGGGGATGGGAACCTTTGTGGGTGTGTTGTTCTTTATGCTGGTGTTATTTGCAGCATTGACCAGTTCGATTGCCTTGACAGAGAGTTCGGTTTCTACCATTGAGGATGAGTTGGGCTGGAGCCGGAAAAAATCAACTCTGTTAGTATCGGTTGTTATGGTGATTTTAGGAACCTTATCCTGTCTTGGATATGGACCTCTGGCATCTGTAACCATTATTGGAATGCAGTTTCTGGATTTCTTTGATTTTATGACCAACTCTGTGATGATGCCGATTGCGGCCATCGCCACCTGTCTGCTGGTATCCAAAGTAGTTGGTGTAGAGAAAATTGAAGAAGAGGTAACTCAGGGCGGAAAACCATTTAAGCGGAAAAAAGTGTTCAATATGATGATCCGTAAATTGTGCCCAATTTTTGCGGCGATCATTTTGATCAGTTCTGTTGCCAATGCCTTTGGATGGATTTCCATGTAAGATTATTTTCGCCTTTTAGGAGAAAATTGTTAGACAAATTCATATCATAGTGGTATAGTAGGAAAAAATAATATCGAAAACAGGGAAAGGGGAGTATGAATATGTCCCAGACATTAGAAAATGCGGAAAAACTGTTTCAACCGCTTCCGCATGTGCAGCTTGGATTTTTCCCAACGCCATTTTATAAGCTGGATCGGCTTTCCGAGGAGCTTGGCGTGAATCTGTACATCAAACGGGATGATTTTACCGGAATGAATCTATTCGGAGGAAATAAGATCCGGAAACTGGAATACCTGTTAGGCGAGGCGAAAGCCATGGGGTGCGAGTACGCCATTACCTATGGCGCAACTCAGTCCAATCATGCCATGGAGACAGCAGCGGCCTGCCGCAGATGTGGAATCCAGCCGATTCTGTATCTGACCGCGGTGGTAGAGCCGGATGAGAAAGACGTCCGGGCCAATCTGCTGCTGGATAAGATCCTGGGGGTGGAGTTACATATTGTGGACATCAAGCCTGGTGAAACCGAGGACGAGGCGGAGGCCAGATCCTTTGAGATGGGGGCGAAACGGGCGGCAGAGTTAAATGCTTCTGGACACCCATGTTATGACATCCCGATGGGCGGTGCCAGTGTGACTGGTTCTGTGGGCTTTGCCCATGGCTTTGTAGAGTTCCAGAGACAGCTGGAGGAGAGCGGAATCAGACCGGATTACATTTTCCATGCGACGGGTACCGGCGGAACCATGGCTGGTCTGGCAGCAGGCAGAAAACTGGTGGAGAACCCGGCGAAGATCATTTCCGTGACCGTAAGCATGAAGGATGAAGCCTATGTGAAGAAGGTTCAGAACCTGGCCAATGAGGTATTGAAAAAGATTGGAAGTCCGCTGCAGGTAATGAGAGAGGACTTATGCATTGACACCGGATATTTCGCACCGGGCTATGAACAGCCAAATGAGGCGGCAAGTGAGGCGATCAAGCTTCTTGCCCGCACAGAGGGACTGTTCGTGGATCCTGTATACACAGGAAAGGCTCTGGCTGGCCTGATTGACTATGTACGCAGTGGAAAAGTACCGCAGGGAAGCAATGTGGTATTCTGGCACACAGGCGGCGCTACGGCGTTATTTGCAGAGCAGGAGATCCTGGGAAATTTATATTAAGACAGGATTCGCACAGGGTTGTATGACTGTGGATGTGAGAAATAGGAAAGCGAAAGGGTGAAGAGGATGAAAACACTGATCAAAAATGGTCTGGTGATCGATCCGGCCAATCTGGTGCAGACCCATCTGAATCTGCTTTTGGAGGATGGAAAAGTTGCGGCTGTGACGGAAGAAGAACCGGAGGCAGACCGGGTGATTGACGCGGCTGGAAAGGTAGTTGCGCCAGGATTCATTGATATTCATATGCACGAGGATCCAGTAAAGGACGACAAGATCCAGTTCTGTATTTTTGACGCTATGCTGCGGATGGGTGTGACCACTGCGGTAGGCGGAAACTGTGGAATCAATGTGTATGATCCGGTAAAATACATGGATCTTCTGGAGCGGGATGGTGCTCCTGTCAATGTGATGATGTTTGCGGGACACCAGTATTACCGTGAGGCGGCTGGTGCTCTGGATAAATACAGTCCAGTGACAGAAGAACAGCAGAAAGCCATGAAGAAGGGCCTGGAAGAGGCACTGGCGGCTGGCTGCGTGGGAATTTCCTATGGTCTGCGGTACGTTCCGGGAACTGGAAGAGAGGAATTCTTGGATACGGCATCCTGTTGCCAGAAAGAGCATCGTCTGATTTCTGCCCATGTCCGTGATGACGAGGAGCGGGTATTTGGCGCAGTGGCTGAGGTGGCTGAAGCAGGAAAACTGTTTGATATTCCTGTGGAAGTTTCCCATATTGGAAGTATGGCCGGATTTGGACAGATGGAGCAGCTGTTAAAGCAGGTGGACGGCTATCGGATGAATGGTATGGATATTACCTGTGACTGCTATCCATATTTTGCGTTCTCCACCAGAATCGGTGCAACCACTTACGATGATGGATGGCTGGAGCGTTATCACTGTGACTATGATGCCTGTCAGCTGATGGAAGGCAAATACAAAGGACAGCGGTGTACGCCAGAAACTTTCGCAGAGATGCGGAGAGATTTCCCGGAGTGTCTGACAGTCTGCTATGTGATGGATCAGAAGGATATCCGCATGGCACTGGCAGATCCAGGCGTGATGCTGGGCAGTGATGGACTGATCGACAATGGCCAGGGCCATCCGAGGGCAGCTGGTTCTTTCCCGAAATTTTTAGCAGATTTTGTGCGTGAGGGCGATATTTCCCTCTATGATGGAATTGCGAAAATGACTTTTGTTCCGGCGAAACGCTTAGGACTTACGAATAAGGGACGCTTAAATGTAGGCGCGGATGCGGATGTGGTGATCTTTGATCCGGAGAAGATCAAGGACGGCGCAACCTTTGACGATCCGATGCTTCCGCCAACTGGCATTGATTATGTGCTGATCGGCGGCGAGATCGCAGCGAGGGACTGCCAGATCGTGAAAGCGGACTTAGGAACAGCGATCCGGAAGAGAAGTTAGAAAGCAAAAATCCCATCAGTGAAGCTGATTTGGAATGGATTTTTGCATGTAACTATGAAGGTACTGAATAGTTACATGGCAGTTAATAAAGAAAGGGGATAGGAAGTATGGAATTTGGAGTTTGGTCGCTGATCCCGCCAGTCCTTACCATTGCACTGGCGCTGATCACAAAAAATGTATTTATCTCATTGCTCATCGGTATTTTAACCGGTAATCTGGTATTGAATCATTTTGCAGTATTTACAGGTCTGAACGCTGGTATTTACAGCATTCTGGATACCATGACAGAGAGCAACACCCTGATCATCGGCTCTGTTCTGATCACAGCGGCGGTGATCCATCTGGCAGAGAAA
>CAKRWX010000056.1 GCA_934418055.1 uncultured Lachnospiraceae bacterium | reverse complement strand
TTTTTCCAAAAATTTCACCAGTGGATTGCAGATCAGGGCAATACACCAGCCTACCACAAAAGGCATAAAAAATTTCAAAAGCCATGGTCCCAGGGTACAGACCAGTACGATCGTACCTGCTGGAATCAATATGTTTAATATCATGCGGAAAATCCGCTTTCCATCTTCCATAAGGTTCACCAGCTTTCTATTGAAAGACCTTCACCCTGCTTTTTCAATTCCCCTTAAGCCAGATCTTTACACCAGACCGTACTCTTCTGCCACCTTCTTAAATGCTGGCAGAGAGCGCTCAATCTGCTCATAAGAAACACAGTACGCAATGCGGACATAACCAGGACACGCAAAAGAGGTTCCTGGAACAACCAGAATATTGTATTTCTTACATACCTCGCAGAATTCCTTCTCATTCTCCACTGGAGATTTCACAAACAGGTAAAATGCGCCCTGCGGCTTAATACAGGAAAATCCATACTCACAGAGGGAAGAATACAGAAGATTCCGGTTCCGGTCATAAGCCTCTAAGTTCACCTTCTCATTGATGCAGCGTTTGATAACTCTCTGCATCAGGGACGGAGCGTTCACACAGCCCAGGACACGGTTGGCAATGCTTGCTGCTGCAAATACTTCCTTGCTGTCTGTCATCTCATCCGGGATCACCAGATATCCGATTCGCTCTCCTGGAAGGGACAGGCTCTTGCTGAAGGAGTATCCGATCACCGTGTTGGCATAAAATTTGGTTACAAACGGCACTTCCACTCCATCATAAGCCAGCTCCCGGTATGGCTCATCGGAAATCAGCACAATATTGGTTCCGAATTCTTTCTGTTTTTTCTCTAAGATACTGGATATACTTTCCAGAGTTTCACTGGAATATACCACGCCAGATGGGTTATTTGGGGTATTGATGATCACCGCCTTGGTTTTCTCGTTGATCTTCTCCTCAAATTCCTTTAAGTTTGGCTGAAAGGTCTCAGTATTCGGGGAAATTACCACCAGTTCTCCGTCATAGTTGCGTACATATCCACCATACTCCAGAAAATACGGTGCAAAAGTGATCACCTGATCGCCTGGATTTAAGAGAGTTTTTAAGATTACATTCAGTCCGCTGGCTGCGCCTACGGTCATGAGAATGTTGTTATAAGTAAAGGAAGTGCCAAATCTCTCGTTCAGGGACTGGGCCACCGTCTCCCGCACATCCTCATATCCCGCGTTGCTCATGTAACCATGAACCATGTTGGAGTCTTCTTCTGTAACCACGTCAATGATGGCCTGGTTCACCGCCGCCGGTGCCGGAACATTGGGGTTGCCAAGGCTGAAATCAAAAACCTTGTCTCTTCCGTAGATCTTAGCTAAACGGTTGCCCTCCTCAAACATGGTACGGATCGCAGAGTTATTCATTACTAACGGTTTCATTCTCTCAGATATCATCTTTATCCACTCCTTTATGTTACCCCATACGTCATTTCTAGTTGGCCCCGAATCGGCAAACTGCTTCAGGGCTGACGCTTAGGAAATATAATCATAGGTTTCTGATTCCGTCAACGACGGCTGACGGAACAGTAAAACATCATAATTGCTGTCACCAGAAAATAAAACCAGGTGGTCGGATTGCTGAACCAGGTGGTAAAAAAGGATAGCATCATGTAGATGGCCATCTGTCCATAGAACAGATATCCCATGGGATTTTTCATCTCCCGCAGCTTTTCCACAAGAAAAAAGCATACTGCCCCAAGAATGCAGGCAAATATCAGTACCCCGATGATGCCGAAATCATAATAGGCATCATAGATCAGGGACACGGTGGTCAGTTCCGTCTTATCCACATAAATGGGGAAGCTGACCAGGTACGGATAGAGAAATTTCAGTCCTGTCAGAGCCCATACCGGAAACAGCATCCGAAGCCCCCAGGTGTGCGCTGGCAGAGCCTTCACCAGACAGTCGAAATTCTCGTAATTATTGGCAATATAAATATATGGCTGAGAGATAAAGATCGGCATACGGTCGTTCTTCATCTCGAATATTCCATTTAAATAGGTCACATCATGGCTTCTGGCAATAGTCAGAAGTACATAACATGGGATCAGTGCCGCCACCGCTGCCACAAACAGCCACGGGGACACTTGTCTTTGGCTGGCGCAGAAGGTAAACACCGCCAGAACTACTGCAAATACCAGTTGGAACCGGGATACGCACAGAATCGGAATGGCAACGGAGACCAGGGTACAAAGAACCACCAGTCCATTTTTCTTTCCGCTGCGGCTGCCTCCCTGTTCAAAATACAGTACCGTCATCGCCGGTACCAGGACGCAGGACACGGTCACATAGTGAAGTCCTGTGATATGGAACGCAGAGTATGCATGGGGAACGCCCCGGACCAGAACCGGGATAAATCCCAACACCGCCGCTTCCACTGCAAAAGCCGCCGCTGAAATCAGCGACAGACCTACAATACAGAAAAAAAGAGGACGCACGGCGCTTCTCTGTCTGCTCCTTGTCATGGTAAACCGCTCATTTCCTCCCATCAGCCGGTCTAAGATCTCAAATGTGATCCAGAATCCCACAAGGGCGAGGAAAAAACAGATCCATGTCCCAAGTTCCCAGTCTGTCTGCAGCTTTGAAAGTTTCAGACAGGCCGCTCCCTGACCACCAACCCAGAAGCAGGAGAACACCCCCCGCAAATGGATCAGATTCCCAGATCTACGGTAATCATAAGCATACAGATATCCGGCCGCCAGGAAAAGCGCCGCTCCGGACAGGTAATACAGTCCGAAGCGTGCGAAGATCCAACTGGCCGCATAACAGATCAGATAAACTATCATACGTCCTATTCCTTATTCATTACTGATTTACGAACTCTCTCATGAAGTTCTCGATATCTTTGGCGCTTACAAAGCTCATAGCCTTGTCTGCAACTGCCTGGAGCTCAGCCTGGCTGTATCCGGTAATCATCTTTCTTGCTTTTAAGATGGCGGAAGAACTCATACTGAACTCATTTAAGCCAAATGCCAGCAGAAGCGGAATCATCAGAGGATCGCTTGCTGCCTCGCCGCACATACCAACCATAATGCCAGCCTCACGGCCACACTTGATGATGTTGCGGATGCTTCTTAATACTGCAGGGTTGAAGGTGGAATACAGATAAGATACCTTCTCATTGCCACGGTCAACGGACATGGTGTACTGGGTCAGATCGTTGGTTCCGATGCTGAAGAAGTCAACTTCTTTAGCAAATACATCTGCCATCAGGGATGCAGCGGCGGTCTCTACCATGATACCAACCTTGATATCCTTGTTGTAAGCGATGCCCTTCTCATCCAGTTCTTTCTTAACCTCCTCGATCAGCGCCTTTGCCTCACGGATCTCCTCGATACAGGTTACCATCGGGATCATGATCTTGATCTGGCCAAATGCGCTGGCACGAAGCAATGCCCGTAACTGCGGACGATATACATCATCCTTGCGGTCCAGACAGAAACGGATCGCACGGTATCCTAAGAATGGGTTCTCGTCTTTCTGTAAGCCCATGTATGGGATCTCTTTATCACCACCGATATCCAGAGTACGGATGATCACTGGTTTGCCATTCATGGCGATGGCTACTTTCTTGTATGCCTCAAACTGCTCTTCCTCGGTTGGCATTGCAGTACGATCCATGAATAAGAACTCGGTACGGAACAAGCCAACGCCCTCACCGTCATACTGAAGTACTTTCTCTACATCGTCCGGGTTACCGATATTGGCAACTAACTCAATCTCCACACCGTCTTTGGTTACGGTTGGCTTGCCGATGTACTGCTCTAATTCCTTCTTTTCTTTCAGGAACTGATCTCTCTTCGCAGTGTACTCTGCTTTCTCCTCCTCAGATGGAGCAACCAGAACCACGCCCTCGCTACCGTCTACTACCATCTCAGCGCCGTCTTCTACCTGATCAAGAATACCAGGAACCGCTACAACAGCCGGGATCTCTAACGCACGTGCCAGGATTGCGCTGTGAGAAGTTCTGCCGCCCATCTCAGTTACAATACCAGCTACGTTTGCCGGATTGATACCAGCAGTCATGGATGGTGTTAAGTCTTTTGCTACGATCACACTGCCTGCTGGAAGTGCTGCAATATCAACAGGTTTTACTCCCTGCAGAACCTGCTGGAGTCTTACCTTAATATCTCTCATATCTGTGGCTCTCTGCTGCATCAGCTCGTCATCCATGGATGCGAACATATCTGCGTACATGGTGCAGACAGTCTCAATAGCGAACTCACTGCATACATTATCTCCAGTGATCGCGTTCTCAATCTCATTGGTTAACATTGGGTCCATCAGCAGCATCAAATGTCCCTGCATGATCTCTGCTTCTTTCTCCCCTACTCTTGTTGCCAGATCCGCAGCCAGTGCCTCGGTCTGTGCAGTGGTCTCAGCCAGCGCTCCCTTAAAACGCTCTACCTCAGCTGCTCCGTCGATGACTTTCTCTGGACGGATTACCAGTTCGGTTTCTTTGATGATGGCTGCTTTGCCAATGCCAATTCCTGCGGAAGCATTTGTTCCCTTAAACATAATGCATTCTCCTCCTTACTTAAAATAAAATTGATTTTACTCTCCCAGGCCGTCTGTAACGACCTTGATCATGGAATCCAGGGCCTCTTTTTCATCTTCTCCCTCACAGATGAACTCGATCTCATCTCCACATTTCACACAGGCCCCCAGCACGCTCAACACGCTTTTGGCGTTGGCAGTGGTGTCCCGCACCTGGAAATGAATCTTTGATTTGAATAAAATTGCTTTATTGCAAAGAACCCCGGCGGGTCTTAAATGAAGACCCGTCAGATTCCTGATCACTACTTTGGCTTTTACCATATGCTGTCCTCTCAATCTTCTGATTTGCCTTTTTACAATTCCGTATTTTTACTGCTCATTTCTGCCTTCTGCCTGTGTTTCTCCGGAAGACTCTGTATGATCAGCACTATCTGCCATTTTATCCACCACATGAACCGTGATCGGATCATATTTCACCAGCTCATAACCATCATCCAGCTGAATATCAAATCCAGCATGATGATCACCTGGTCCTAATTCCGTGACATCCAGACTCAGCTCAATGTCATTCTCCTGCAGACGGTCCAGATCCTCTTCCAGCCCCTGGATCTCCAGCATCACATGATCTGCATCAAAGGAATAGGAATAATTTTCCCGTTCTCCCTCGAATTTCACATTCAGGACATTATAAGAAATCGTCCGTTTCTTCAGCTGCTCCACTTTTAACGTCACATGAACCACCGAGTCTGCCTCACCTGCAATGGTGATATTATCAGGAAGCAGTTCCTTCAGATCGACATCAACCTGCACATCAGAAGTAGCTCCATCAATGCTTAAGTATTCTTTCGGAATCGTCAGCGTACTCATGGATGCCAGCGCAGATTTTAATCCTTCCACATCAACGCTCTTCTTGCTGCACTCCACACCGGTAAACCGATATCCATCTGCTACTTTTCCATCCACCTGGAAATCCAGTGCCAGATTCTTCACCTTCAGAAGCGTCATCGAATAATTCACTTCTGTCAGATTCAGCTCTGCCTGTTCTCCGGCCAGATTTAACTTATTACCGTTGGCATCATAGAAATAAACCGGAGTTGTTCCTTCCATATCGGAATTTGCACCTTCTACATTCAATTCTACACCAACAGAGCTGATCTGTCCAATGACAGACTCTGCACCTGTTACATAGACATATTCTGGATTTAAAGCCACATCACCAGTTACATATCCCTCTTCTTCCTGTCCAATGGTATTCACTGTCAGATAGAATCGTTTCTTCTGCAGCGGTTCCGTCTCCACACGGACTACTCCTGGTTTTGCTACCGGAGTTCCCTCGATCATGGCTTTTACATTCCGGTTGTTGATCTCAATTTTTACTGGAACCGATCCGGTCACATCATACATCTCCGCCAGATCTGCGTAAACATAAAAATCACTGGCTGAAATCCGATACCGGTCTCTGATCCGGACTTCATAGCTGATGGTCACAGTCTTTTTGCCTATGATCTCGTAGGTCAGGTTAGACTTCTCTAACACATCCGCATTGATCATATCTACCGTCACCTCCTGGCTGTCGGTAACCAGAGGGTTGGATACATTGACCATAATCAGCCACATAAATACCGCAATCACTACCGCCAGGATCTTCAGTCCCAGATTATTTGTCAGCCTTTCTTTCATCCTTCAGCCTTCCCTTCCAAATTCTGAACCTGTTGCCCTGCTCCTCCGAAGCGGCATCTCTGGATAACGCCTTGTTTAAAGCATCCGCATCCACAATCTTTGTCAGCTTGCCATTCTCCGCCAGAGAGATCCTTCCGGTCTCCTCAGATACCACGATAGTCAGACTGTCGGTCACCTCGCTGACGCCTACAGCCGCCCGGTGTCTGGTTCCTAAGTCTTTGCTGATACTGGTATTATCTGACAAAGGAAGATAGCAGGTAGCTGCCACCACACGGTTGCCGCGGATCACTACCGCACCGTCATGAAGAGGCGTATTGTGTTCAAAAATATTGATCAGAAGCTGGCTTGTCACCAGACCGTCAATCTCAATTCCCGTCCTCTCAATATCTTTTAAGGACACTTCCCGTTCAATTACCATCAGAGCGCCTGTTTTCGCTTTTCCCATTTCCACAGAAGCGCGGACTAATTCACTGATGGTTTTCTCTGTAAAAGCACTGTCACTTGGACGATTCCCTTCAAAGGAAAAAATACCGGAAATCAGGTTCTTGCTTCCCAGCTGCTCCAGTGCTTTTCGCAATTCCGGCTGGAATATGATCACGATAGCTGTCGTAGCGATCAGCGCTGTCTTTTCCAGAATCCACAAAATTGTATATAATTTTAAGATCCATGCCATCACTGCAAATGCCAGGATCACCACAATTCCCTTTAACAGAGTCCATGCCCTGGTATTCTTGATCCATACCATGATCTCATAGATCACAAACGCAAGTATCACGATCTCCAATACATTGGTTTTGGTGATCTTCGGTACAAAAGAAATCCACGCATACAATGTACCCAGAAAATCTGACATGTCCTCACCTCCCTAATCTTCTATCTTCGTTTCATTTGTTTTCTTCTTTTACTGCCGGACGCCGTGTTTTGGTGCTGTTGATCTTCTGCACCTTCACATCTGGTGCGGCAATATTCATCTTCGGAACCGCTTTTACATAATAATAATAATCGTCATCTTCAAACTGTGTATATTCAGTTCGGGTGTAATCCACCGAAAAGATCATGAAATTGTAAATCCCCGCAATGGCCATGGAAACCAGCGTTCCGATCAGAAGCTGGAGGATCGGCACAGATACATCAAAAACAAAATCACCGATAAACACGACCGCCAGCTGAGCCACCGCACCTGCCACGATTGCAATGATCCAGGCATAATCCACTGACAAACGCCGGATCAGATAGACCACGATCACACTGACCAGGGATGCTGCGATCATCGCCAGCATCAGACGGTTAAACATCAGGCTCTTCATGATCTGCACATACTTCTGGGTGATATCCATGGATGCGTCATTCGTCAAAATCCCTGCATTCTGCTTTACATACAAAAGGGTATAATACACAAATGTTCCACAGCCCACAGGAACCGCAGACACCGGTTTTCCGGAAAGTCCCACTAAAAGCGGAATGGCATATGGAATCTTGAAATGATAAAAAATCGGAGTCAGCAGCAGCAGACAACTGTCCCCAGGCTGAAATCCATAATACAAAATCGCAATGATCAGGAAACATACCGCCAGAATCAGGGTCAGCTCCAATGACACACTGCTCAAATGGGCAAGCACCACTACTGCAGCCAGACATACGATCACTCCATATGGAAGGAACGCACACACCACCGCCAGGCCCATCAGGATCACCGGACTGTTTAATTTTGCCATAAAGCCGATATTACCACTGATCAGGGCAAAGGTCAGACATCCAAGCAGAAACTTTACCGCCAGTGTCACATATATGCTGTATTTGCTGTAAAACTGTTTTAATTTTTCCTTTAACACCAAAAGCGCGATCATGGTCGGTTACCTCCTGCCCATTTCTTTCGTCCGGTTCTGAAACTCGTACCGCTTATCCAGACGTTTTAACTTCGATACATATACCTTCATTCCGCGGACTCCATGCTCATAACGTCCTGCATAGACCACATACGCAATGATCAGGTACAGCACCAGACCCAGAATGTAGGCCGCTGCCGCCCAAAGCGCGCCACCCCTTATCTGCTCAAAATCCAATATGGAAAACAGGTCTTCTGCCCGGTACAACAATAGCAGGGTACCTCCCAGAATCCAGCAGAACGTATAGCCGATCAGGGCTTTCAGGAGATTCTTTCCGATGTAGTCACTGCGAAAATACTGTCTCACAGGGAAAAGATACTTTCCCTCTTTTTTCTCCAACATGGAAATACTGGTCATCAGCTTTATCTTGTCTTCATTCAGCATAAATACACTCCTTATGCACGTTTAAAAGATCTCTGGCCGGGTTGTTTGGGTCACACAGTCAAAAACTTTCCTGCAGGCAGGCCCGCGTGTCAACCTTCTGACTTTTTGACCCTGGTATCATATCAATTTAGTATATCACAGTTTTGGCATACTGGCAATGGAAAGCCCGGCTGGAATTTTGTCGATCCTATTAAAAAATTATAAAAACAAAAAGCCCAAGGTCCGAAAACCTCAGGCTTTGTTGTAACTATGAAATTATAATGGCATAAGGCCGATGATCGCAGCAAAGATCATACAGATAATGGAGAAGCCCCATACATATCCGAAAGAACATTTGATATGGTCTTTGATATCCACATCTGCCAGACCGATACCAAGCAGTGTAGCAGGTACCATTGGGCTGATGAAGGTTGCGCAGTTACGGCAGACAACCATAGCGATTGCGATTGGGTAAGCTTCTACACCGAAAGAAGCACCGATTGCGATCATAACTGGAAGCATACCATAGAAGTAGGAGTCAGTATCGAAGCACAGTGCTAACGGTACGGAAAGAACACCGATTACCAGTGGCAGATGCTGTCCTAAAGCTGCTGGCATAACCATGGAAATGATCTGTGCCATGTTGGTTACTACAGAAGTTTTTGCCATCTCGACACCTGGTTTTGCGATTGCTGCAGCGCCATTTGCGTTGAAGCCGTATACCAGGATACCCATCAGGACTGCTGCACCCATCAGAGTGGAGCACATCATCAGAGCTGGGCCTGCGTGACGGTTGATCATCTTCTTCTGAAGCTTGATTGGTGTGTAGTTTACTAACAGAGCTGCTGCAACGCCAAGCATGAATGGGAAGTAGCTCGGGAACTTATCCCAAACCAGCATAGCGATAACTGCGATAGTTAAGCAAATGTTGAATGCAAACAGTTTTGGTCTTGCAAACTCGTTTGCTTCCTTCTGCTGCTCCTCTACTGCTGCTCCTGCGGTACCAGCCTCCTGAGCCAGTTTACCGTGAAGACCAGCGCCTCTCTTCTTCTCCTGAACACCTGCTAAAACAGCATGTGCCAGACACAGAACGATACCGAAAATCTGAACCGGGATCAGTCTGCCCCATAACTGGCCTGCCTCAATACCAAGTACGGAAGCAGCTCTCATGGTAGGACCTGCCCATGGCATCAGGTTTAAAACACCCATTGCCAGAACGGCAACTCTTAACAGAGTAGATGGACGCATATGCATCTTCTGATATACAGGTAACATAGCTGGAACAACGATCAGGAATGTGGAAGCGCCGCCGCCGTCCAGATGTCCGATCAGGGCGATGATTGCTGTCATAACGGTTACACCGATAACATTATCACCTACATACTTCATTAACTTGTTGATGATTACATCAAACATTCCGGCATCTGTCATGATACCGAAGAACAGTACGGAGAATACAAACAGCGCTGCTGTTGATCCTGTACTTCCGAAACCACCCTTAATCAGCTTACCAACCTCATCGATGGTGTAGTAACCACCAGCGATCAGGATCAGTGCCAGGATAGACGGGAAAATGATGAATGCCATACTTGGCATGGTTTTGCTCTTAAACAGGGTAACTACGATGGCTACGATGCAGAGAAAACCCAGAATACCTACTAATACTTCTGACATACTTTACCTCCAATATAAGATTGTATTGTATTTTCAAACCAGAGGTCCCCACCCCTTAGTTTGTCCGTAACATGCTTCCCTTTCGCAGTTACGTTTGTATATTGACCCAGCGCTTCCCAATTCGCCCGGTAAATATCGTAAAACTCACTCAGCCCTAGACAGCTGATCTGCTGCGCTGCGGCAGTTCAGACACCGCCGCAGGCAGATACATTTCTAAAATCAGTCTTTGAACTCGTAAGGCTTGATCTCTCTTACTACGTCCATGATGGTGCCATCACGGCCCTCGATGATACCAACGACTCTGTCGCCGAACTGTACCGGATCAGGCTCGCCTACGATGGAGTAAGCCTTATCACGCAGCTCTTCGATGGTGCAGAATGGAAGTTTTACATCCTTCATGCACTCGATCAGATCCTGTCTCTTCGGGTTGATGGCAATACCGTAGTCTGTGATGACAACGTCTACGCTGTCGCCAGGTGTGGTAACGGTAGTAACGTTGGTACAGATTGCAGGAATACGTCCCTGTAACAGTGGTGCAATCACGATGGTACATTTTGCACCTGCTGCTGTATCAGGATGTCCACCCTGAGCGCCAGTGATCATACCGTCGGAACCTACTACTACGTTACAGTTAAAGTTAACGTCAACTTCCAGAGCAGCCAGGATAACGAAATCCAGCTTATTGACATAAGCGCCCTTGTTAAATGGGTTTGCGTACTCGGATGCGGAGATCTCGATGTGGTTTGGATTCTTCTTGATGGACTCGATTGCGCCCATATCAAAATCCTGTGTATCAACTAAAGTCTTAACCAGACCTTTCTCTAACAGGTTGCACATAGGAGTGGTGATACCGCCAAGGCCTAAGCCCATGTGGATTCCTCTCTCTTCCATGATCTTGCCCAGAGAAATGGTGGAAGCGATGGATGCGCCGCCGACACCAGTCTGATAAGAGAATCCCTCTTTGAAGTATGGAGTGTTGATTACGAACTGGGTACAGTAATCAGCCATCATGATCTTACGAACATCGGTGGTTGGCTTCGCAGCGCCGGTTGCGATCTTTGCCGGGTTACC
>CAKRWX010000055.1 GCA_934418055.1 uncultured Lachnospiraceae bacterium | reverse complement strand
GCGGAAATTACTGTTACTTCTGATCCAACTACAAATCCGAGGTTTGCCAGAAAACGTTTGGTTTCATCGTTTCCTCCGACTCTCTGAATCTTGCTTGCCTGTCCAACCGGCGCCATAGTAAGTGGCATCATCATTCATCTTCTTTCTTTTTAATATGTATGTACGTTATTTCTATTTCGTCTGTCAGCGCACAGCAACAATAATTAGTGCCCGCTAACTTGAGATTAGTATAGGCTAACCCGAGTTAGCCGTCAATAACTTTTTTGCAATTTTCTCATTTTTGTTAGGTATTGCTAACTCGGTATTTTCTTATTGAGAAAAAATTATTAATATTGTGAAATTGACAACAAAAAGGCTCCTGCCACACGTTCGTGACAGGAGCTTTCCCGTTTATTATCTTTCTTTTCCGTCCCAGGCGCCGGTTTCAACGACGTAGTAGCCGTCCGGGGTCCTGCGGTCATGGTACATAGCACCCCTGGCTCCATCGGAAACCGGGTTGAAATAATACCAGATGCCATCAATCTTTCTCCAGCCGGTAATCATAGTGCCCTGAGTACCGTCAGAAACCGGATTGAAGTAGTACCAGTGTCCGTCGGTATCAAGCAGCCATCCGACATTCATAAAGCCGTCCGCGCCGAAATGATACCAGGAAATGATTCCGTTCCAGGAAATCTGCTTCCAGGTATTTGCCGCATACACGCCAGCCGGATCCGCGAATCTCCATTTTGTGATGCCGTCTGCCATGACCGCGCTCCAGCTGCCCTGGCTCACCGAAGCTATTACAGAACCGCTGCTGTCTGATCCGCTGCCGTAGCCTCTGCTTCCGGAAGTACTGCTTCCATTTCCTGAGCCGCCGTTTTGCGAACCGGACGCAGTCTGCTCCATCACAGCTTCCGCAGCCACGCTCTTTCCTTCTGCTGCGTCAATCAGATTTAAAAGTTCCAGCGTAAACTCCGTGTAGATTGTTCCGTTGATCTTCCATCCCTTAAACCGGTATCCGCTGCGGTTCACTGTCGGCAGGGCATCGCCCACCTGCTCCAGCGTGTAGCTTCTGGTTCCGATTTCCTGGTCATAGACAATGTAACCGTTTCGTCCGTCGGATAACAGTTCAAAGGTGCTGAATCCATCTTTGTTTACAAACTCTGCCATGTTCACGCCATGTTCCGCAGTCACGGTTACCGGATAATAAACATTTTTTCCGCTGTGAAGAATATGACAGATAAACAGATTCTCCACCGGATAATCTGCCGGAAGCGGAATGGTGATGGTGACCGGCGTATCTACCTGGTACTGGATTCCGGTTCCGATGACAATGCTATTGCGGCCAGTTCCGCTCTCCTGCATGGTCTCACCGGTTCTGGCTGTGGTGGCCTTCACATTGTATTTCGCACTGATTTCCATGGAAATGATGCGTTTTCCGTTCTCCTCGGCCACGCCCTTCACGGCCACTTCCATATATGGCTCAACCACCAGCTTCACCGTCTTTCCCGCCGTGTTGATACCCTCATTTTGCAGTATCTCCTTCGCCTCGGTTCCGGTAATGGTCTGATTCCCGCCAGTTTTTACTAGAACCTCGCCGCTTTCGCTGGTCTGCAGCAGATCTTTTGCTGCTGTTTCCAGTCCTGTAATGGCAGGCGGTGTGTTCTGAAGCACATCAGCAATATCCTTTACCTCCTGCGGCGCATCAGCGGCTACAGGAGCCACCTTCGGCGCTGCTGCCGCGATTTCTCCTTCATGCTCCGTGGAAGCCGGAGCCACAGCCTGCAGGCTTACCATTTCCGTTAATTCTGTGATATCATAATTTTTCTCCGTCTGAGGATTGGGAGTAAAGGTCACCTCATATGTATGCGTTCCTTCCTCCGCTTTCTGGGACGGATTCTTCCAGGCGAATGTGCCATATTCCGTACTTCCGCCAGTCAGTTTTGAAGTCTGCAGTTCATTTCCAACTTCAATGGTCTCTGGGGCTGGCCAGGTAATGGTTGGAGCAGAAGCTTTCGTGATGGTCACTCCCGCCAGGATCATAACCGGGGCCGTCGGCTGAATCAGCTCATACTTATCTGCTTCTGTGCCAGTTAAAGTCAGTTCCGGAAGCGTAATCTTTGAGTAGTTTCCAGCATCCGCGCTCTCCAGGGTTCCCTGCAGATTCGCTGTACTCACAGAAACCCCAGTTATCTCCGAGCCCGATCCTATCTGCCGCTTCAAAATCACTTCTGTGATATCCAGCAATTTACTTCCATTATAGGATCTGCCTGCTGCTCTGACACCGTCTACCTCAAGCGGCATTCTATTTACCGTAACACAGAATTCATATTCCAGTGGCGTCGCTTCCCGATTGTCTCGCGGCCACATCCGAATTTTGTAAGAATGCAGGCCAACACCCAGGGAATCCAGGAACGCCGGATTCAATGTCAGTTGTCCCTGTTCAGTTTCTATAGAAATGGAACTCTCATCAAGCGGTTGATTCTCTTCATGTACCACTTCTTTGAAGATATTCCCGTTCATGTTGATATGCAGAACTTTTTCATTTCCTTCTTTATAGAAATACTCAATCTCCGTATTTCTCAATACGCTTTCCTGGTAAACAACAAAATTATCGCTATGTAAAATCACCTGATTTCCATAATGATCGATCGCTTTTACATAAACAATGTGACTTCCAAGTCCAAGCTTGAATGGCGTCGTATAATTTACCCATTCTGCGTTACTTAACTCTGAATCAACCATTACCTGATCTGCAACGTAATACTGCTGAGTTGCAATGCCACTTTCCGCATCACGGAACCAAATTTCCATGGTATCATTGATATTCCATAAGCGGCTAGATAATAAGGTACTATCGTTAAAATCTTCCCAAGTATCACCATTGTCCTTCCGATATTGTACAGTTGGGGAATTGGTATCCTTTATTGTGATAACAATGCTTCCTTCGACTGTCTTATAATTGACACTATCTCCTGGTTCAAAGACCCACGTGCAGGTATTGGAGCCATATTCCAGTACCGTATCATCCTTTAACTTCAGTTTTCCTGGAATCCCAATCGGGTCACAAGTTAGAATTACGTCTTGAAGATCCAGCGTATTCTCCGGTGAATTTGCAGCAACATTCACAATTTGAGGTGTGACCCGGTTCACAAGCACCTGTACCCTTGCAACGGCAGTCTGTTCTCCTTCGCCCATTGTCAGTACTCCCCAATATTCTCCGGCATTGACTGGAACTCCAGAGATTTCCTGTCCACCCGGGTAATTATCCTGGTAATAGACAATCTCTGGCAATGTAACTCCGATATCAGCCGCCGTAAGATCATAACTCTTTTTATCTGCATCATTATAAAAACTTATGTTTACCTGAACCTCTTTGTTATTTCCATCATAATCCTGATTACGCCCATACAATATAAGATATATCCTTCCATTTTCATATGGGCATGTTCCAAATGTGCTGTCGCAAGTGGCTTGCATGAAATTTGTGTAGCCATTTGACTGATAGTTCCAGTGGTGGGTATGAGCCTTGATCTCAAAGGTAGTACTTCCACTTACGGAATAATTACGCCCCTCTTTCGCTGCAATTTCGATGGTTGCAGTACCGATTTCTGTATTATTTTTATACGTTACGGTATACTCTTCCGCTGAAATTACATTTCCATTATCATCCTTCAATGTAAACGCAGGTTCGATCGGCTCACCAGTATGACCATACCCACTGGCTTCCAGTCCAATAAAATTACTATCTGTCACATTGATTTTCTTAGGAACAATCATAAAGTTTGCAGTCAATTCACCCGTGTAATTGTTGATTCCGGTAAATTTGATCGTTGCTTTGCCTACATTTATGTTATTTACAGCAGACGTTGTAAAATCAGTACCTTTCCTCAGCACATAGCTGTCTGTGGAACCACCACTCGTCACCTTTATCCTGTTATCTACAATACCACGATCCCAATAACCCGGGACGATTTCTTCCCCTGTGTATTCAGCATTCGCTATTGTTGAAAAATCCGACAGGACAATTCCATCAGCTTTCAAGCTTTTTGGCTGAATCTCTGATGTATAGGGCCCAAACATCTGATCATTGCAGTTTTCATTGAATACTTTTACATAGAAACGATATCGGCCTGCATTGGTGATATCATATAACGCAGCCTGATTCTGCCCTTCTTCTACTGTTTTGCTTATCCAGTTTTCCTGATCTGTACTATATGCAAACTGAATCTGGCCGACATTGCCAGCAGTTACATACGTTACTCCATCCACTGTTGTGGTTGACTCCCTGTCATACGGATCTGCCTTAAATTTCAATTCGGAAAGATCTGTAGACCATGCGCTGTGACTTTGTCCATCATAAGCAGCAGAAGAATCTTCACTTCCATATACATGGATTGTGCCCGGTTTCATCTCACCTTTTCCAATGGTAAAATAAACCGTAACCATTCCCATATAATTGCCCTGTCCAGTAATGGTCACCCTCGGCGCATCTGCCGCATCAAAACCAGCTTCTCCCTTCACATAAGGATAAACACTGATATTGTTGGCATAAGATGTTGTATAATCAGCTGTGCTGGTTGTATTGGTATCATCCGCATCAGCTCCATTCAGTTCTTTTGCTGTTCCATCTGCCTGATTTAATGTTACCTTTACCAGTTTCTGCGGATGACTGTCATAGGTACGTCCAGTCAATCCTTCCATGTGAAGGTGACCATTCTGGTAAGCAGTTTCCAGATCCACTTTTCCGCAATTTACACATACGCCATACTCATTCAGTTCATGCTTCAACAGCGTTACCGCCGCCGCAGGCATCTGGAATTTGCCGCTGGAAATCACTTGTTTTACAGAATTGCTGTCATTAGTCTGAACATAACTGCAAATGCCGGTATCGACGTTAATCTCCTTCTGCCCTTCCTGACCATCCGCCCAGCCAAGGCCATAAATCTGGCCTTCATATTCCTTTACGGTATCGGCATTGGCCCCGCTTGTCTCTAAGGATGTTCCCGCCGGAAGCGTAACCGGATACCACAGCTTTACACCCGTATCTGCATTGTTAAAATTCACCTGCGATGGATCTTTGCAGATCACATTCAAATGATCATTTGACTGATCCAAAATTTTACCAAGTTTTGGCATCACAGCTCCACTTTCCAGTACAAGCATCGCATCTCCGGAAAAATAAATTTCCTTATCCACTCCGGAAATCTGACAATCTGATCCCAAAATATGCATAGTACCACCGCTTAACAGTTGAATTGCTCCAAATTCACTTTGGTTTGTTCTCACGTTTGCATTCTTTTCTATTATCAACGTTCCTTTTACACCAATCGCGGTTGTATTACTTATGATCTCTGCCCCCTGCGATATTGTCAGACTGCCTGTGACAAAATAAATTCTTCCATTTGTTAATTTTATATTCTTTACTGTTAAATTTTGTATATTGTCTGCCCACAACAAGATAGGCGTTTTTGAATCCGAAGATCCTGTTAATGTATAATTCCCCCCTTCTGCAGAAGACACCGTAATATCATCCGGCAGTCTCCTAACACCACTGTTGGTTATTTGCCCCACATCGGTACTCGCTGTCGCATCTTTGAGAAGCAAAAGTTCCACTTTCTTCCATGTCGTTGGATGATCTCTTGTCGCATCCGGATCCCCCTGGCTTAATGCATGGACCGCACTTTCCCAGCTGGAATAATAATTGGTTATCTCCTCATTCTCCTGAGTCGTAATCACAATCTTCGCAACGGCATTGCCTGTATCCTGTGGTGTGTCAGCCGGTACAACCGTTACCTGATCCACAAAGGTCGCTGTCCTTGCAACGGTCTGCAAGAATCCTGATGCAAAGAACACATAGCCAGAAGACAGCATATCAGCAACTGCATACTTTTTATTTGTATCATTCAGATCATTGCTGTCAGCCAGTTCCACCTGAATTTTGTTATAATAACCGCCTCCAAGGGATACTTCTGCACGTTTTGAAGCTTTATCCGAGGAACCACCCACATAGTGTACCGCTTTTAATGTCTTTTCGATCCGTGTGTTGTCACCAGATACCGTCAGACTTGCGCCTCCGTACACATTCACATTTTGATAGATACCGCCGGTAATCGTACAGCTGATCCCTGCGTTTTGTCCCGCATCTGTGTTGCCATTGCTTCCACTATAACCTGCATCGATACGGTTCCTGCATGCACCACCATTTAATGCTGCCCTTGCTTCAGAGTAGAGATAGAGATTTTCATAACTTCCGCTTTCCACCGTCAAACTAGCCTGATCACGCATGATCAAAAATCCATTCAAATAACCTGTCTGCCCTGATGACGAATCCTTTAGCACCGCATGGACTCCTTTCAGGGTAAACGTCAGGCCAGCGGAATTCCACTTACCATCTTTCGGACTATAACCTGCTTTACAGCCATTTAAATCAACCGTAAGGTTAATCATCTTATTTGTTCCATCCAGTGTCCATGTAACTTCCGTCCTGTTGATGCTATCCGCCAGGAATTTTAATTCTATGGTGATTTCATTCGTATTCGCATTCCCAGCATTTGCAACAGCATTATCAATCGCCGTCAGTGCCTCCTGCAGAGTCAGATAACCAGCCGTTTTTCTATTAATCACAGTCTGTACATATCCCTGCGTAACCGTAAATTCTGCCCCATTGGAAGCTACCGTGTCATTTCCATGCGTTGCAACACAGTAATATTCGTAAGTTCCTGCAGAAAGTCCGGCTGAAATCTGGTAAATGCCGGAATTTGCACCTGTCAGCACTTCATCCGTTGTACCTTCCGTTCCATCCAATGTTTTCTTTACATGCCACTGATAGGTAATTTCGTCAACGGAATTTTCTGTGGTGGCCTCTGCTGTCAGCTGCGGTGCCGTCTGATATCCTTCCAGCACAGTCGCCTGATCTGTCTCGATCACCGGCTGGGTACTGAAGTAGATAGGATACTTCACAACCCTGACCGTTTCTTTTGTCAAGGTCTGTTCCAGGTCTACAGAAGAATTATCACCTACCTTCTGTAAACCATAACCCTGTTTCAAAATACCACTAAGGTTCTTATTTCCACTGTCATTGCGAAGACTTCCCAAAGTCGAACCATTTGGATAAAAAGTTCCTCCACTGATTTCAACCTTTCCGGCATATTCTTTTACTACCACTCCTCCATGAAAGGTTCCTCCAGTAATTGTCGCGGTACCGTAATAAATCTCCACGGAAAAGCTGCCATTATATACCGAAAACTCAGCACCATCCTCGATTTCAAGGTGTCCGCCGCCATTATAAACGGCTCGTGAAGCACTGTTTCCCGTATGCTGGATTTTTACATTATTTTTAATGATACAGTTTCCACCTGTATTGATACGAATGATTCCCCGGTCATTATAACTTGTCTGTGTTCCGGTAATCGTTCCTTCTGCACCGTCGGACCGAATCGTCACACTGCTGCTTCCGATTATTATATTATTGCTGCCTGTATCCAGTGTTTTTCCGTTCAGGTCCAAAGTGATTGTACCACTATTGAAGGTAAGTGCTTTGATCAGCACAGTATTCTCCATCAGCTTAATTTCGCAATCACCTTCTACAGTTCCATTAGACATCCAGTCGTCAAAACTTGCATAAGAACTGGTCTGTCCATTCATGGTTACCTGAATTGCGCCTTCATTCATCAGCGCAATTCCATAATCCACACTCACCTGGATCTCCGGCAGTTCCACACCGTCAGCCAGCACGTACTCGGTCGGAAGAACCGGAAGATAATACATGCTTCCATCTTCCGCTTCGCGTTCTTCGTCCTGCTCCCATGTCACCGCAATGTCTGTCAGAACCGGGATGTCCGCGAACAGATCTTCCTCCTCAAAATACGCGTCATCTTCATCGCTTTCCGGGTCTGAGGCACTGCGCTCTTCGATATTACTGCTGGTAGCTTTTTCCTGCCTGCTGGTATTGCTGTCTGTGGCTTTCCCGTAGACAGATTCCGGCACACTCACCGTATAGGAAGCATCGGACGATGTTGCTGATGCTGTATCTTCTTCCATCCGGGCGTTGCTGTCTGTCGCCTTTTTATGGTCGGAACTGCCAGTTTCCATATATCCTTCCATGATATAGGCTTCCAGCGTCTCCGGAAATTGCAGATACTGCTCCAGTTCCGTTTCTTCTACACCTGCCGGAATCTGAATGTGGCTTACACTTTCCGGCAGCTCCGCAAATTCAGTGATGATCTTCACCTTTTTATGCGCTGCTGCTCCCCAGACCGCCTCTGGGGGGGCACATAACTGGATTGTCATAACAGCCGTCATGGCCATGGACAGGTATCTTCTATATATATGCTTTTCTCTCATGCCTGTTCCTCCCTGTTGTATAAAATAGAAATCGAATGTTCTGAGTTAATTATCTGATTATTTCGTATATTCTTCAATGAAGGTTGCACAAGATGTCTTTTTTCTGCACAAGATGTAAAATTTGGTGAAAATTTGTGATATGATAGAATTACATTAATTTGAAGGGGTTGCCCGATATGAAAATTGCGATTGTAGATGACCAGAACGCAGATGCCATTCTGATTTCGGAACTGATTCTGGATTATATGCGGGAGCATGGCATTTCCTGTGAAGTTCCGCGCCTGTTTGCCAGCGGAGAGGAATTTCTCGCTTCCTTCTCCCCGTCGGCCTACGACATTATTTTTCTCGACATTTATATGGAAGGAATCACCGGCATGGACACCGCCCGCCGCATCCGGCAGCATGACACGTCCTGCAACATTGTCTTCGTCACCACATCGCCTGATTTTGCCGTGGAAAGCTATGATGTGGCCGCTTCCTACTATCTGATCAAACCTGTAACATCAGAGCGGATTGCGCTGGTGCTGGAGCGCTGCGGCGTGCACCTGACTGAGCAGAAACGCTACATTCTGGTTCCGTCCCAGGGAACGAAGGTACAGATTTTTCTGCACAGCATTGCCTACACAGAATTTGCGAAACGGAAAATCCTGGTACATGGCAAGGATGGCAGCTGCACGGAGGTTTCCATGAGCCAGAAGGAATTTGCGCAGCTTTTGCAGCCCTATGACTGGTTCTGCGACTGCATCAAAGGAATTCTGGTAAATTTCGAAGACGTATACAAGCTCATGGATGACCGTTTTCTCATGAAGTGCGGGGCCAGCATCCCCATCAGCCGCCTGAAATACCATGAAGTCCGTGAGAAATATCTGAATTACACCTACATGATGCTGCGGAAAGGATGAACGCTATGATCGAACTCATTATCAATGAACTGCTGAATACGTTTCCCTTCTTTATTCTGGGCTATATGCCGGTGTGGGAAAACATGCGGTATTCTCTTCGGAAATCCGTCATTATCATGTGCATCTGTGAGTTTCTCTACCTCTGCCTGTTTGCCCTGCTGGTTCTCTCCGGGCTGCCCAGCGTCTCTGTCCAGTACCTGGCCGCTCCGGTTTTCACTGCGCTGATGATGTTTCTGATCGACGCGGATATCGGAATCATTGCCTTTCATTTTCTGTTCCTGCTGGATTACCTGCTGGTCATCCGCGCCGTTACTTTTTGTATCTGTCAAGAGGTGCTCCACCTCAGCTTCTTTTCCTGGCAGGCCGGTGTGATTACCCTCATTCTCGCACTTGCTACTGTATTTATCATGGTTAAATTCCTGAAGGGCATTCTGGCAGATCTGTCTGCCGTGCAGATTCCGGAATTCTGGAAAACTGCCTGGCTGCTTCCGTTTTCTGCCACCGTGATCGTGCTGCTGTTGACCGGAAATATCCGAAACGGAAGCTTCAAAAACAGTGCCCTGCTGGCACGAATTGTACTGCTGATCTGCATGTTTCTCATCAGTCATCTGATGCTCTTATTCATCCAAAAGCTTCAGGAACAGGTCATGGAAAGTGAGCGGAACAAGAGCATGGAAAATCTGCTGAAAATGCAGCGGGAACAATATGAACAGCTTCAAGCCCGCATGCAGGAAAGCCGCCGCGCCCGCCATGACTTCCGCCAGCACCGCATGGTCATTCAGGATATGGTAAACCGTGGGGATCTGGATTCCCTGAAAAAGTATCTGGAGGAATACGAGCAGCAGTTCCCGGAAAGCCGCGACACCCTGTACTGCGGAAATCTGGCAGTGAACGCCGTCTTTTCCTATTATGCAGATCAGGCCAGGCAAGCCAGAATTCCGATTACCTTCAAGATTGACCTGACGGAGAAACTCATTATATCTGAGACAGATTTCTGCGTGCTGATCGGGAACCTGCTGGAAAATGCCCTGGAAGCCTGCAAGGCACAGGCAGGCAATGACAGGCGTTTCATCCGCGTCCGGATCCAGCAAAACCAGATGTCCGCCATCTCCATCGCCATAGACAATTCCTGCCCATCCCGCCCCGTCTGGGATGGCCAGAAGCTCCTCTCCACCAAGCACCCCGGCAGCGGCATCGGAACCGAATCCGCCAAATATATCGCCAAACGGTACAGCGGAGATGCGCGGTTTGAATGGAAAGATGGGGTATTCTATGCATCGGTGATGCTGAATCCGCAGTAAATCAGCGAACGCACCTCTGGCCTCTGCTCAATACACAGTAACAAAAATCGGCTGCCGTTTCATGAATATCCTCATGAGCGGACAGCCGATTCCTATTGCCTGTACTGTATGAATTTTAATTATATATCTCGTTTTGTTCCTGAAAGCTTTCTACGATTTTTCTAATATTGTAATCCGGCGTCATCTGTTCTGCAACCTGGTAAATGCTCTGCACAAATTCTTCATCCCATTCTCCCATAATATCTTCGCATTAATGCACGGATTTCCTCTTTATCATCATATTCGCATATACTCATTTCCAAAATCTCCAATTAGTTTGCGCAAAAATGGTTTCTCAAGCATAGAAAAATTCCAGTAGATTGTTCAGAATGGCACTGCCATAGAAAATAGATGAACCGCAGAATGAAGTATTCTGATGCTGCGGTTCATTGGTTATACAATACCATTTTTATAGTACGTTGGCAAGAACAATATTCTTTATATACCAATTTAAAAGCAATAGCAATAAAGGTCCGAAGCCGGTAATCCCGGTATACCGCTGCGCAAAATATGGGTATTGTGTTCGGACGATGCAGCTGACAGATGTTTGCGGATAGTCGGACTCGCCGTCCGCCTCCCTCAAACACCAGTCGCTGCATAGCCGGACACGTATACCCATATTTATGCTCCGCGGAATGCCGGGATAACCGGCTTCTACTGTATTGCC
>CAKRWX010000054.1 GCA_934418055.1 uncultured Lachnospiraceae bacterium | reverse complement strand
AAGCTATTAGTTGGTTTTTCGTCATGGGTCTCAAACAATTCCTCACAAAGGCCACTGTGCTTTGCCGCCTCAGTCAGAAGTTCCTTGTCATAACACTTTACACCTAAAGCTTCTGCCACCTTCTTACCAATGGTCTTACCTCTACTTCCACACTGTCTTCCGATTGTAATTACTAAGTTGCTCATATGATCCTCTCCCTTCGGAATATATTGTCATACAATTTTTCTTCTTGAACTTATTATACAACAAAATGCCGGAAAAGTATATATTTTTTTACATATTCTCTAATTTCTGCAAAAGTTCCGTAAAATACTGAGGCAATGGAGCTGTAAACTCCATATATTCCCCGGTTCTCGGATGGACAAAGCCTAACACACCTGCATGAAGGGTCTGTCCCTGAAGGTGAAATGGGCTCTTCTCCGGCCCATAAACCGTATCGCCTAACAGCGGATGATGAATGCTGGCCATATGAACACGGATCTGGTGGGTCCGTCCGGTCTCTAACTGGCATTCAATATAAGTATACTTGGAAAACCGTTTCAGTACCCGGTAATGGGTCACTGCATGACGTCCATTTTTCTCATTGATGCTCATCTTCTTCCGATCAACGGGATGTCTGCCGATGGGCGCGTCCACCGTTCCCTCATCCTCTTTGATCACACCATACACAATAGCCCGGTATTTTCTGGTGATGGAATGTTCTTTTAGCTGGGCCGCAATGGAATTGTGGGCAAAATCATTTTTACAAACGATCAGAACGCCGGTGGTGTCCATATCGATCCGGTGAACGATACCAGGACGCATAACGCCGTTGATCCCGGAAAGTTCGTCCTTACAGTGGGCCATGAGGCCATTGACCAGAGTTCCGGTGTAGTGGCCTGCCGCCGGATGTACCACCATTCCCTTCGGCTTATTGATCAGGATCACATCCTGGTCCTCATAGAGAATATCTAAATCCATCTCTTCTGCTGCAATCTCCGGCTCTATGGCTTCTGGAACCTCCACTTCAATCTGATCGCCAGCCGCCACTTTATAGCTGGCTTTTACGGGACTTCCATTCACTAATACGTCCTGAGATTTTAACAGTTTCTGAATATAAGAACGGGAAAGTTCCTCACAGGCCTCCGCCAGATAACGGTCGATCCGCAGATCTTCCTGTTCTTCTGATACCATGTAGTGCTGCTTCACCTAGGACTCCTTTCTCTTCTGCCACAGAACTGCCAGATCCTCATCACTGTACACTTTCATCAGAAGGAACAGGAGGGCCGCCGTCGCTACGGTCACATAGCAGTCTGCCACATTAAAGATTGGGAAATCAATCAGGATAAAGTATAAAAAATCCACCACATAGCCCTGAACCACCCGGTCAATCAGGTTTCCTGCCGCACCTGCAGCGATCAGCGTGATGCAGATCCGCAGAGGGACAAATTTCTTCTCATTGGGAAGTTTCCAGGTCACATAGAGAGCCGCCGCAAATACGCAGGCTGCCACCAGGAAGAAAAATCCATGTTTGCCCTGAAGCACACCAAAAGCCGCGCCCCGGTTCTCAGAATACAGCAGTTCAAATACGCCGTTCCAGATCACAAATGGTTCCTTTCCTTTCAGTCCTGCCACTGCCAGGCTTTTGGTCCACTGATCAACGGCAGTCAGAACTGCGCCTGACACCAAAAATCCCAGAACCGCTTTTATTTTCTGATTCATATGTTGTTCTCCTTACTCCAGAACCGCTTCCAGTCCCAGTTTCATCTCCTCTTCTGTCACCTGACGGTCCACGTAAGCGGTTCCGATCTCTTTCAGAAGAATAAATTTGATGGTATTGCCATCCATCTTTTTATCATTTTTCGTTGCAGCGATCACCTGATCCGGATCAACGCCGGACACATGGGAATCCACCTGGAATGCCTCCATGGTGTCACGGATATCCTGCACCTGTTCTTGGGTCAGATAACCCCTCTTCTGGGAAATTGCCGCTGCTGCGATACATCCCACACCAACGCAGTGGCCATGAAGCATCTGGAAATCTTTTAATTTCTCGATGGCATGTCCCAAAGTGTGTCCATAGTTTAAAAGAGCCCGGTCTCCCTGCTCCGTTGGATCTTTCTCCACCACATCCCGTTTAATCTCGTCGCTCCGCTCGATCATATCAGCGCAGGCTTCTAAATCTCTGGCCATGATCTTCTCCCGGTTCTCCTTCAGCCACTGATAATAAGCGGCATCCTTGATCAGACCGTGCTTGATGATCTCACCCATGCCTGAAGAAAACTGCTCCTGAGAAAGAGTTGTTAAAGTTTTCACATTGGTGTAGACCAGCTTCGGCATATGGAACGCGCCTACCATGTTCTTATAGGCATCAAAGTCCACGCCAGTCTTACCGCCGATGCTGCTGTCCACCTGGGACAACAGGGTTGTCGGAATCTGGATAAAGGATACGCCCCGCAGATAAGTTGCCGCCGCGTAGCCGCACAGATCGCCTACCACGCCGCCGCCAAGAGCCACTAAAAGGTCCTTCCGGTCCAAATGGTTCAGAATCAGCGTTTCATATAAAGCCTGAACGGTCTTTAAGTTCTTATTCTCCTCGCCAGCCGGGAACACAAAGGTCACAACCTCCTTGCAGCATCCAGTCAGACGCTCCTTTACCTCTTCCAGATAAAGTTCCGCCACAGTAGAATCCGTCACAATACAGATCCGGCGGTCAGATACAGAAAGTTTTCCAATCTCCGCCGCCAGCTGACCAAAGGAATCGCTCATTACAATATCATAAATCGGATTGCCGTCCCGATGGACTGTCATTCGTCTCTCCATAGTCTCCTCCTAATGATTTCTGCTTTTTCGCCTATGTAATCATTTCCTGTTATATGAAAAAGCAAACGGCTCAATTGCTTCAACCGTCTGCTCCTCCATTGTTTATTCTCGTAACGTTTTTAAATACGCATTCCCATGCCTGAAAAAGATGCTGCGCCGCCGCTGATCAGCTCCTGGAAATCTCCAGATAACTCCACAGATTCTGGTGTCGCAATGAAAATGCTGTTGGAAATCTTCTGCAGATTGCCATTCATGGAATAAGTTGCGCCGGAAGCGAAATCAATGATCCGCTGTGCTACTTCCATGTTCAGACCTTCCATGTTCAGTACCACTGCCTTACCAGCTAACAGGTACTGGCAGATCTCCTGGGAATCATTCATGGATGTTGGTTTCACCATGGTCACTTCCATGCCGCCCCGTTTCATCGGAACCACTTTATTCGAGGATCTTCCTAAAAATCTCGGCTTGGAAGCTGGCTCCTCTGGCTCGTCATACCCATAATCGTCATCCAGGTCTTTATCTTTCTTACCGAAAAAGCTTTTCTTCTCCGGTTTCTCATCTTCATAATCATCATCCAGGAAGTAATCATCATCTTCGTTGTCGCTTAAACGCAGACTATCCATAATTTTTCCAATAAAACCCATTTCTAATCTCCCATCTTACTATCTTGCACCAAAGATTCCGGTGCCTACTCTGACCATGGTTGCGCCTTCTTCCACTGCAACTTCAAAGTCACCGGTCATGCCCATGGACAAAATATTCATAGTATCATTATCAATGTTTTTCGTTTTCATGTCAACATATAATTTATTTAATTTTTGAAAAACAGGACGATTGTCTTCGGGATTGTCCACAAATGGCGCAATGGTCATCAGGCCCCGCACACAGACGCCGGAAAGCTCCTGGATCTGTTTTAAGGCATCTTCCACTTCTTCCACATGAAAGCCGAATTTGCTCTCCTCTTCTGCCACATTGACCTCCAGAAGGATCTGGGTTACAAGCCCCTTCTTCACGGACTCCTTATGGATCTCCTCTGCCAGACGCACAGAATCCACAGAATGGATCAGACAGGTTTTTCCTACGATCTGGCGCACTTTATTGGTCTGCAGGTGGCCGATCATGTGCCAGCGGATATCCTCTGGCAGTTTCGGCTCCTTGGCTAAAATCTCCTGTACTTTATTCTCGCCAAAATCCCTGGCTCCCGCTTCATAAGCCTCACGAAGCATCTCCACAGGCTTTGTCTTGCTGACCGCGATCAGCGTCACTTCTTCTGGATTTCTTCCCGCTCTCTGGCAGGCTGCTTCTACTCGTTTTTTTATTTCATCATACTGTCTGGCAACCATGTGATTTCTCTCCTTACTGATATACTAATACACCTTCGCCTTCTACAGCGTCCGCGTCCAGAACGATATGGTCATAAACATTCAGGCCATATCTGGTTCCTTTCTGTACAATATAAAACTCGTTATTCTCTGCCAGAATTTCAATCTGGCGGAATACGGAATAACCCTTATTAATATTATAAACTCCCTGAAGGGATCCGGTCTGGCCCACCTGATAGCGGTCCTGGGAACCTGGCTTTACCAGATAATCACCTGCATGGATCTCCTCATCCTCTCCTATATCAATATAGCAGGATTCTTCATCTGAATAATAAATGGTCGTCGGCACAAATACAATGGAGGTTCCCTGATCAGAATACACTTCTTTATTAAAACCGGAATCATTTCCATCGCCGCCGGTGGTTAAATAATCTGCTGGAATCCGGTAAAAATCTTTGCTGGTAACGGAACTTAACGGAATTTTCAATCCCTTCACCTCTTCTGTCACCACCTCGAAATCCACATACCGGTCAGATTCGAACTGGATCATAAACCGTTTAAAATCTAATTTGCCATAGGTTTTTCCATCGGTTCCTGCAATGACGGAAAATGCTCCGTTCATAGTCAGGTCTTCACTTGGGAAATTAATCTTCAGGCTGGTCTGATCTCCAAACTGGGCCAGATCATCTTCTCCCAACGGGAATACCACGGACCATGCGTCATCGGTAATCACCTTGTAGGCCGGAGTTCCCGTTTCCGCAGGCTGTCCGGTTTTGATGGTCAGTCTGGAATAGCCGGTCCTGTCAAACACATCTGCATTGATGGAAGTCTCATCCAGATCCTCGTAGGAATCCACAGCATAAGAGACAATTCCGCTGACCGGCGTTTTTAACTGTTTAAAATTACCTCCCAACTGCTCCGCCAGATTCTCTCCCTGGCTCATGGCACCAAAATTGGAATACTCCATAATCAGAGACTCTAAGGAGTACTCCACATCATAGACATTGCCGAAGCGGTTGTCATTGTAGGCCAGGCTGTATGAAGTCAAGGATTTTTTGATCTCCGCCAGATCGGAATCTGATAAATTCGACTGGCCTTGTCCCATCTCTTCCAACTGCTGTGCCAGAGTTCCTGTCTCATCCACAGAACAGATGCTGGTTCCCACTGCCACTCTCCGGCCTTCCCGCACATAGTAATTCACATATCCGGAGGTATCCAGATACTGGGTTGTCTCTTTTCTTAAGATAATTCCTGTGTAATTCCGGTCATTTACAATAGAGCCTTCGGTCACTTCATAAGGCTGTATCTTTCCTCTGGACCAATAAGTATAGACACTGAACAGCATATAGATAAAAATGACCAGAAAAATCAATTTTCCAATATTAATATCCCTGATAAAAGCCCTCAGTCCCCGCTGACTGCTTCTGGGGTATCTGACAACTTTCTGAGGTTTCTTTGCCATAGGAGGCAGCCTCCTTTTACGTTCTCTTTTTACGTCCTATCCATTATACGTGCTATCCTTCAAAAGTTCAAGGCATGGATAAAAAAAGTACCGCAGATTGAAATTCTATGATAGAATCTCTCATCCTGCGGCACTTTTCTGATTTCTCGCGCTTAAAACCGGTTATGTAATCTTATAAAGAAATGATAACATCTTTCTTTGCGTTCTCTGGAAGCTCATCGGCATCCATGGATACGCTTAATACGAATGTTACATGATATTTTTCACTGATATCTTCCAGTCTGGAAACGGTTTCGGAAATATCCTGACCTTCCAGGCAAGCCAGCTTTAAGAAGCTGTCTAAGAACATCACTTCCAGGTCATGATCCTGGGAAATAATGCCAGAAATAAAACCAATAAACCCTGAACTGTCGGTTACATCAAATCCTTTTACATTAATCAGACGAATCTTGTTGCTTAACTCATACATGTGCTTGGAACTCTTATCTAAGTATACGATAGATCCCTTTGCCTCTGTAATCGCTGCATTAGCCTTATCAAGCAGATGTTTTGTTTTACCTTTTCCTTTTTTTCCAGCTATAATCTGCACCATAGTTAACGCCCTCCTTAAGTTTATTGGTTTTGTATAAAAAGTCTAATTGATTTGTCATAATTATAGTATAAATTTGTTGAAAAATCAATCACTAATCGACAATTTTGGAAATTATATTTGTCATATTGTCGTACAGGCCCGGACGGCTTGGGGCTTTTAAGACAACAGAGACATATTCCTTCTCTTCCTGGTCCCTGGAAGCCATGATCAGGCAGAATCCTGCGGCTGATGTGGTTCCTGTCTTACCGGAAAATACAGTCAGTCCCTCCGGGGTCTGACGCTGGCCTACCATATACCAGTTGCCGCCTTCCCAGGTCGTGGAAACCGGATTCCCGCTTCCGTCGGTATAATCCGCCGTGTAGGAAGTGGTTCCCGTTACTTTCCGGAACTCCGGCTGTTTTAAGGCTTCGTTAAAAATCAGATAAAGATCGTATGCGGTGGTGTAATGATTTTCATTGGTCAAACCATGAGGATTCACAAAATGGGTTCCCGTAGCCCCCAGTTTCTGGGCTTCCCGGTTCATCAGTTCCGCAAAGGCGTCAATACTACCTGCCATATGTACGGCAATGGCCGCACCTGCGTCATTGCCCGACGGAAGCATCAGTCCGTAAAGCAGCTGTTCCATGGTAAGCTGATCCCCAGGATGAATGCCTGCAAGAGTTGCCCCGGCTTCTGTGATCACCGCGTCATCGGTGACCGTGACCATATCCGTCAGATCTCCATACTTGATGGCCACCAGGGCAGTCATCACCTTGGTGATACTGGCCGGATACAGACGCTCAAAGGCGTTCTTGCTGTACATGACCTGGTTGTCAGTAATATCAAACAGACCAGCCGCCTCCGATGTAGTATCGGAAGGGGAATACTGGCTTTCATCTGTCACCACACATAAATCGCTGGCAAACAAAGAGGCATATCCATCTGCAGAACTGGTCAGTTCCACCGGGAAATCCCGATCCGTAAAGGAATACGGACGATCCAGGTTCTCCTCCTTTTTGGCACAGCCGCATAACAGAAAGCCTGCCATGAGACAGCAGGCAATTTTGTAAGCTATTTTTCTCCTCATGTCAGCACCTATTTGTACATCTCGCGCCATTCCAGATCGCCGCGGTCTAAAGCTTTCACCAGAAGTTCCGCAGTTGCCAGATTGGTAGCCACAGGAATGTTATGGGCATCACACATACGCACGATTCCTCTTCCATCTGGATCCATACGGTTTGGAGCGATCGGCTCCCGCAGGAAAATTACCAGATCCAGCTGATCCTGCTCAATGTCAGTACACATCTGCTGCTCTCCGCCTAAATGACCGGATAAGTACTTGTGCACATTCAGATTGGTAACCTCCTCGATCAGTCTGCCTGTTGTTCCCGTAGCATAAAGTGAATGTTTGCTGAGAATCCCCCTATATGCAATGCAGAAATTCTGCATCAGTTTTTTCTTTGATTCATGAGCGATCAAACCAACGTTCATACATCTTCCTCCTTCATTCGTTCGTATACTCATGCGCAAATCTGCTGAACCGTTGCATGATTAGTTACTATATTTGCGCTGCAATCCTACATTTAACACAACCCCGATGCCGATATACAGACTCAGTAGGGAACTCACTCCGTAACTGACAAAGGGAAGCGGCAACCCCGTATTCGGAAAGATTGCGGTTGCTACTGCAATATTGGCAAAGCTCTGGAAAGCCAGAAGGGTTGCCATGCCTGTACAGATCAGTTTTCCAGAAAGATCCTTGGCCCGGTACGCCATCATCAGGCATTCATAAACCAAAAGAAGAAACAGGGCGATCACAATCATCGCACCGATAAATCCCATCTCTTCTCCGATTATCGCAAAAATAAAATCGGTCTGTTCCTCTGACAGGAAGTTGCCATTCTTCACAGAAGCAATCTCTGTGTTGTTTAAGCCCTTGCCCCAGAGCTGTCCGGAACCAATGGCCATAATGGAATTTTCCTGCTGCCAATAGGCGGCAGAATACTTCTCCGGGTTAATCCAGGCTAAAATTCTCGTTGCCTGGTATCCCCTTAAGAATGGAAGCATCTCATACTGGAGCATATACATAAACACCGCTCCAAGAGGAAACAAAACGGCCAGAACTCCCAGGATCCACTTATAGCTAACGCCGGAGCAGAACACGATAGAGGCAATGATCACGGTCGTCACCAACGTGGTGGAAAGGTTCGGCTGGCTTAAAATCATAAAGGCCGGAAGCGCAAACAGCGCGGCTCCTATAGCCAGGGTAATGGGCTGATTGATCTTTTCCTGATATTTTTGAAAATACCAGGAAAAGAATAAAATCAATCCGATTTTAACAAACTCCGCCGGCTGGATCGCTCCGATCACCGGAAGAATCAGCCATCTGGTCGCACCGCCTGCAGTTCGTCCCATCAGAAGAACTGCCGCTAAAAATGCCACACAGGCTCCATAAATCAAAACATGTAGAGAAAGAAGCCTGGTATAATCAATCAGGGAAAGACAGATCGCAAGGATCAGTCCCAAAATAATACCAAAAATCTGTTTTGCGATCATGGAACGGTCCTGATTGGTTGCGCTCCAGATTGCCATGACCCCGATTCCACTGAGCAGAATCACATAGATCAGGATTCGAAAATTGTATCTTTTAAAGTTGTAATCGAAAAGCATTGTTTAAAAAAATCCCTTCATTCTCATGCTGTGTACTGGTAACTTTGCGTAAAGGGTTGTTGTATATCGTTCTGAGGAAGCGTTTTCCTGATGCTTTACGGTGATCTCCATCGCCGCGGCATCCACCTCCATGTATTTCGACAAAGCAGCACAGATATCACGCCGGATCATCTCAATCAGTTCCGGAGAACAGTCGGCTTTGTCTGCCACAAGCAGTAGTTTCAGACGTCGGATCGCAATCTCTCCAGACCGCTTCATAGGTACAACCGTCCTTCGCTTCATGGCCGCCCTCCTACGCACGCTTCAAAAATCCGGAAAGCCGTGCAAAAAGCGTCCTGCCGCGTCCTGGGGCATACATAGGGATCTCCTCTCCCATGATCCGCCTGCTGATGTCTAAATAGGCCTGTCCGGACGGAGTATCCGTACCGGCTAAAGGTTCTCCCTGGTTGGTCGAAATCACGATGGCTTCATCATCTGGTATCGTTCCCATAAGGGGAATGGCTAAAATATCCATCACATCATCCACCGACATCATATCGCCTCTCCGCACCATATCCATGCGGACACGGTTGACGATCAGCTGGATATCCCGGATCTCCTGGTTCTCCAAAAGTCCGATGATCCGGTCGGCGTCCCGGATGGCTGATACTTCCGGCGTAGTCACCACCAGCGCCCGGTCAGCTCCTGCAATGGCATTCTTAAATCCCTGCTCAATTCCCGCCGGACAGTCTAACAAAATGTAGTCAAACTCATCCCGCAGATCATCGATCAGTTTTATCATCTGTTCAGGGTTTACTGCTGTTTTATCTCTCGTCTGTGCAGACGGAAGTAAATAAAGGTTCGGGTATCTTTTGTCTCTGATCAGGGCCTGCTTCATTCTGCAGTTCCCCTCGACCACATCCACCAGATTGTATACAATCCGGTTCTCCAGTCCCATGACCACATCCAGATTCCGAAGTCCGATGTCCGTATCGATCATCACAACTCTTCTGCCTAATATGGCCAATCCTGTTCCAATGTTTGCCGAGGTTGTGGTTTTGCCCACCCCGCCTTTTCCGGAGGTAATCACAATGACTTCACTCATAGTTCCATCCTCCTTGACAGCTTTACGCAACTGTTTCTTCTTCACAGTTACTGCCTAACAACAAATATTTTACTCTATATTCTCTAATATTTCCAGTATTAATTGTATTTAAATAGGTCAAATATATTTTTTTTCGTATTTTTCACACAGATGGTTTTATTCTCCACGTATGCAATGGAAGGCCCCTTGCCCAGTCGTTTGCCCTTTTCTGGATAAACCGCTGATACATCGCCGATTTTCAACTGCTGCGGAGCCATATCCAGGGCAACAATGACCGCCCTCTCGTTGCCGGAAACGCCTGCCGTCACGCTGCCATGCAGATCTCCCAGAACTACTACATTTCCTTTGGAAATGATTCTGGCTCCTTTCTCCACATCGCCGATGACCACTAGGCTTGTCTCCGTCTCCAGCAATTCTCCCGGCTTTAAATTGCCCCGGAAAAACTGGCCGGTATTAGATGACAGCTCCATCAAACGGTTCTTTAATGCCCTCTCGCACCGGCGGATCCGGTTCACATCCTGGTCCACCAGACACAGGATCTCAACCTGGGAATGCTCTGTGATCACATTGACGATCTCAAACTCCTGTTCCGGCGTCAGAGGACGTCCGGCCAATGTCAGGGTCATCTGCGCAGAACCCCAGAACTTGGCGCTCTCCTCGAATTTGGAGGCGATATCCAGAAGCAGCGTCTCATACGCCACTTCTGGATCCAGGATTACTGTCATTCCGGATTTATTTCCTTTAATGACTACGGTACTTTTCATGACCGCTCACCTTCTTTTTCTTTAAATTAATCGCCGATGACGACATTGCTTGCTCTCAGCGCGCCTGCATTCAGGATCTCATCCAGGGATGTGTATCCATAATACAGACGGTATACGTTCTTGGCTACTGCCGCAGCGTTGGAAGAAGAATATCCGTAAGGGATATTGACTGTCACGCTGATCTCTGGATTGGTATAAGGTCCGTAGGAAATGAACCATGCATGGTTGGCACGGCTGTTCTCCTGTGCAGTACCTGTCTTACCTGCGATCTCTACTTCCAGATCCTTGAAAATATCCTTAGCAGAACCATCGGATACTACTGCTCTCATACCTGTCTGAACCGCATCCCAGGTGCTGTCTGCCACTTCTACCTGGCTGGAAAGCTCCGGCGTATGTTCCCGGATCACCTTGCCGTCAGAAGTTGTCACCTTGTCTACCAGGCTTAACTCATAGACATTTCCCCGGTTTGCCAGGGCGGAAACGTATCTGGAAAGCTGCACGTTGGTGTAAGAGTTAGTACCCTGTCCCATGGCAGAACGTTCCGGGTCCTCAGTGGTCAGCTTTGGATCATTTTCCGAAATCTCGATACCAGACTTGTGATCCAGTC
>CAKRWX010000053.1 GCA_934418055.1 uncultured Lachnospiraceae bacterium | reverse complement strand
AGAATTTTCAGGGTTTTACATACTGTTCAATCTTTGATTTTCAAGGTTCTCTGTGTTGTTGTTCTCAGCAGCAACTCGTTTAGTATATCAGATGTTGTTCTGTTTGTCAACAACTTTTTTTATTTATTTTTTTGAACTTTTTTAGAAGTTCGTGCCCCGTTCACACGGGGCGAGTATTATAATAGCAAATGTGGAGTTAAATGTCAATAACTTTTTTAACTTTTTTCTAACTTTCTTCGACCGTTTCTTTTACGTCAAAATCCCGTGGAGAATTCCCAGTACGATCCGGCTGACCGGATTGATATGATACAGGATCGATAGCCAGGTACTAGCTTCAATCTGCGCCAGCAGGAAACTGCCCCATGCAGTTGTTGCAAAGGCAGTCAACAGCAACGCGGCAATCCAGAAAAACACCAGTCCCTGCACACCGCCCAGAATCGCCCCTGCAATCTTATTCATGCCAGAAAGGATCGGAAGTCTGGTTACAATATCCAGCCAGCTTACCAGCACCTTAATCAGCAGATATACCGCAACCAGCATCACCACATAGGCCACCACATTTAGGATCGTATTGGCAATATAGCTTCCAATATATTCCTGGAATTTCGTGACGCCTAACGCTTCGTAAATGCGGCTGTTATTATTTTCGATCAGAAGGTCTTTTAATGTATCCGGAAGCTGCATCTCTTCGATGGTCTGCCGCTGTTTTGCCGGAATCTGGATATCCTCCGGCATCAGCGTATTTTTGACCCCTTCTTCAATCATAGAAACAATCGGCGTGTTATCCTTAATAAAGGTACACGCCTTGGGCATTCCCAGATTTACGATCACAAAAGTAGCCACCAGAGCAAACATGGATACCGCCTGGCGGACAAATCCCCGGTAATGGCCGTATAATACCATGGCCAGCAGATACACGCCCACCGCAATCTCTACCCAGTTTCTCACTTATTCTCCCCGGAAAGTACCAGCTTCTCGATGGCCTGTGCCACTCCAGATTCATCGTTGGTGGCAGTGATATAGTTGGCAATCTCTTTCAGACCAGGATCTCCATTGGCCATTACGACGCCAATTCCGGCATCCCGGATCATGGAAACATCGTTATTGCCATCGCCAAATGCCATGGTCTCCTCCTGTTTGATTCCAAGCATGGCAGCAAGGCGCAGAAGTCCCTCTCCTTTGGAAGCTCCTGGGCCATTGATCTCCAGATTATTATATAAAGAAGTACTTACCAGGATATCGTCTCTCTGTTTTAACAGATTCCAGATTTCCTGACGTTCCTCCAGATCGTCAAAAAAGTAATTGACTTTATCGATCATGCCATCCCATTTTTTCACGTACTCCACAATGTTCGGGACCATGATCCTGGTTTTTTTCACCAGCAGCTGAATCTCCGGCGTCACATGGTACTCGTCCAGATGATTGTAAAATTTATCCTCGGAAATTCCCTGTCCTCCAATGTAAGCGTCATACATCACGTGGCGGTCTTTCACCAGATCAATCAGTTCCAACGTCGTCTCTTTCTTTAACAGATGCTCATCCAGAACTTTATTTTCCTTCATATCCTCGATCATGCCGCCATTGACCGTGATGGCATAACGCACGCCAGGAATCGTTCTGACAAATTCAGGAATACCCATGGAGGTCCGTCCTGTGCAGGGAACAATGTAAATCTCCCGCGCAATGCAGTCCTCCAGGGCCTTTTTATTTCTCTCTGTCAGCTCTTTTTTACTATTTAACAGCGTTCCATCTAAATCTAACGCAATTAATCGGATACTCATATCTTTCCTTTCAAACTCAGAGCCTTAAATAAAATGCTCTTCTTTCAGAATCAGCAGACCGTCTTTGTCGTATTTGGAAGAAAACAGGCCCTTGATCCGTTTGCCAAGAGATGGTTTCTCCGCCTTGTCTGCCGCTTCTTCAATCAACGCTTCCGCATTGGCTTTGGTCAACGGAATTCCATCCTCTTCCATGATCTCAATCCGCTCATACAGCGCCAGCATACTCTTATCTTTCAAACTGCAGTCAATGGATCTTGCATAATCACAGGCATAATTGGCAAATGCATCCAGATCCATCTCTGTATCATCCTCTGGCTCTGCCTGGAATTCTTCTGGCTGTTCTTCCTCTTCCGGTTCCAGAACATCCTCTTCCTCAACCATTTCTGCATCGCTCTCATCAGCCGGTTCCGGCTCCTGATCCATGATTTCATCATCTTCTGGAACATTCTGTTCCTGGTATTCTTCTTCTGGATACTCCGTTTCCGGAACTTCCTCTTCTGGAACTTGCTCAGCCGTTTCTTCTACTGCTTTTTCCTGCACATCTTCTGGATTCTGCTCTTCTGTCTGTCTGGAAAGTTCTTCTTCCCTGGCAATCTGTGTCTCCAATTCAATCTGCTTCTGCACTGCCTGCTCAATACTTGCCTGAGTGTCATCTTTCTCGCTTCCAATGCACTCAAACTGGGCAGCCAGTCCTGGATTCTGTTTGTGCAGCTGTTCCATCTGGAATGGATTATCGATCAGGACAATGATCATGCCGGTCTCGTCACGGCTGATCAGCTTCTGCAGGGACTCGATTTCATTTTCCTGTAAGTCACCTGCTTCTTCCACGATCAGATCTTTTCCAGCCAATTTATCAGCGATGTTCATCAGACCGCGCTGGTTTAATTTCTCAGCGCTGATTTTTACTACCTGATTGTTGCAGCCCAGCTCTTTATGGATCTTCTTCAGGGCGTCAATGGCAATCTGAAAACCCTTTTCCGGAGTCTTGGCTTCAATCATTAAGTGGTTTGCCATCATCGGCTGCATGGCTGGTTCTTCTTCCGGCGCATTCTGGACTTCCATAGCCTCTGCTGCCATTTTCGTCACCGGTTTAATATTGTGTAAATTTTTCTGTGGTTCAGCGGCCATCTCTGTATCTTCGGTCACTACCACATCAGGTTCCTGGTAATCATCGTATTCTGGCTGAATCTCCTCTGCCTGCGGTTCCTCATATTGAGGCTGCTCCGCATATGGCTCCTGAGGGTCTGCGTACTGGATCTGATCCGTATACTGCGCCTGATCCTCTTCATATGGAACCTGCTCGGAATACTGTGGCTGGCTGTCTGCGTACTGATTCTGGTCGCTGTACTGCATCTGATCATCGTACTGGCCCTGATCCACGTACTGCGGCTGCTGGTCATACTGCCCCTGATCTGCATACTGTGGCTGATCTGCATATGGTTCCTGCTCCGCATATGGCTGGCCCTGCTGCTCATATTCCATCTGGTTCTGACCATTGTCCTGGAACTGATCACCAGATTGGAACTGGTTGTCATACTGGCTGCCCTCATACTCCTCTTCCACTGCCTTTAATTTGGCTTCGTATTTATCACGATTTTCTACAAGATCCACCTGGTAGTCGCTAAGCGGCGCAAACTGGGTCTTTAATTCCATGGCCATGTCCACGTATTTGCCAATACCGAACATCAGCATGATCCGGTCGCACATCTGGATACACTCTGGAACCATGTTGGCTCTTGCATACAGTGACGCCAGCTCATACATCCACTTTTCATCCAACTCGGTGCTGACATAGCACTCCAGTGAATGGATCAGCTGCGCATCGCTCGCTTTTTTCTCTTTTAAAATCATATAACGGAGCAGGTGCTGTCTGGAATCGTCCGGGGCCATATCACAGAATTCCCGGTAATAATCCTCTGCCTCCTTGACACTGCCCTCTTTTAAGGCCAGCTCCGTCAGTTTATATAACAGACGCTTGCCGATCGGCGCACGCTCAAAGGCCAGAAGCAGCACTTCCTTCGCCTCGGAATACTCGCCGTTTTTCTCATATACCTGGGAAATCATGGCCAGCAGATTGGCGTTACGCACTCTTCTCCAGTCGATGGTATCTGCGATCTTCATAGCAGTCTCGAAGTCGCCTTTATTGACCAGTTTTTTAATCTGTTCAACTTTTATGTTAAACTCATACTTATCCATTGCTTTTTCTCCTAACTCTCTTCATCGGCGGTTACAGCGTGGTACGCCCTTCCAAAGCCCGAAGCAGGGTCACTTCATCAATATACTCCAAGTCGCCGCCCACAGGAACGCCGCTGGCGATTCTGCTGACTTTGATTCCAGTAGGCTTGATCAGCTTGCTGATGTACATGGCTGTTGTTTCTCCCTCAAGACTTGAGTTGGTCGCGATGATCACTTCTTTCACATCTCCCTGAAGGCGCTGCATCAATTCCTTCAGCTTGATCTCTCCTGGGCCAATTCCCAGCATAGGGGAAATGGCACCGTGCAGCACATGATAGACGCCGTTGTATTTGCCGGTTTTCTCATAGGCTGCAAGGTCTCTGGTATTTTCCACCACCATAATGGTCTGGTGGTCACGCTTGTCGCTGCTGCAGATGGGGCACAGTTCCTGATCCGTCAAAGTAAAACACTCTTTACAGTAACGGACATTCTTCTTCGCGTCCATCATCGCACCGGACAGACGTTCCACCTGCTCCTGGGGCATGTTAATGATGTGAAATGCAAGTCTCTGGGCTGATTTTGCACCGATTCCCGGAAGTTTGGACAGTTCTTCAATTAACTTTGTGATCTGACTGCTGTAGTAATCCATCTTAGAATGGGAATCCTCCTCCTAAGCCGCCCATGCCGCCAGTGAGTTTTGCCATGGCATTGTTATTTGCTTCCTCTAACTGACGGAAAGCCTCATTGGTCGCTGCCATGATCAGATCCTCTAACATCTCTACATCGTCTGGATCAACCGCTTCTGGGGAAATCTTCACTGCAGTCACTTCTTTTTTACCAGATACGGTCACACTGACTGCGCCGCCGCCTGCTGCCGCTGTATACTCTTTGTTCTCCAGTTCTTTGGTTGTCTCCTCCATCTGTCTCTGCATGCGCTGTGCCTGCTTCATCAGATTGTTCATATTGCCAGGCATTCCTCCTGGGAATCCACCACGTTTTGCCATTACTTTCTCCTCCTGAAATTACTCTTCTTCGATTGCAATATCCATATGGATCCGTTCCCGCAGCTCCTCATCGCTGACGTACACCGTATCCATCCGCTCCCCGGTTCCCATGAGCCGGGCCTTGAAATAAATGTCTTTGCCGTAAGTATTTTTGACGTACTGTTCCAGTTCGCCCATGATCGTCGGTCTTCTTCCGATCTCGAAATTGTCCACGCTGGCAAATACCACACACAGACAGCCTTCGCCGCTGGGTTCCACCACCGTGTCACGGAAGCTGGAGCGGATCACGCCGCCAAGGGCGCGGACGATCTTGCCCCATTCATTGCGGATCAGTTCCAGGTCCTCTAACTGGGCCTTGGGAAGCGCCACCTGTTCTCTTGGAACTTCTGGCTCCGCCGGGCCCGCTGCAGGTCCTGCTGTCATCTGGGTGACAGGAGATGTCATCCCGGCCAACATGGATGGGTTTACCGGAACGCCTTCCTCCAACTGATCTTCGATTTTATTTAACCGCTCAATGATGGAATCATAGCTGTGCTCCATCTGCGGTTTTGTCAATTTGATAAATGCCAATTCCACCAGCACCCGTTTCTGACTGGCGTAGCGGATCTGGTTGGACAGCTCGGAAAATACGCGGATGTAGCGCATCAGGGTCTCCCCGTCTGCCATTTTCGCGTCTTCTTCTAATAATTTGCGGTTATCGGTGGACATATCTAAAATGTCCTCTGCGTCATCAGTTGCCTGGATTAGCAGAAGATTACGCAGATACCAGATAAAATCCGTTACAAACTGTCCCAGTTCCCGGCCCTGCAGCACCAGTTCTTCCAGCTCATAGATGCACTGGGTGGTCTGCTCCTGTCGAACTGCCCGGAACATCTTACTGAAAATGGTGGTGTCCACCGCGCCTAAGATATCCAGCACGTGATCGTACGTGAGCCGCTCTCCAAAGTGGAAGGCCACGCACTGATCCAGCAGGCTCAATGCGTCTCGCATGGAGCCGTCTGCCGCCTTGGCGATATACGTCAGGGCCTTGTCCTCCACATCGATTCCCTCTGCGTCGGAAAGCTCCTTCAACCGGGCCGTCAGCGTCTGGATGGTGATCCGCTTAAAATCGTATCTCTGACATCTGGAAAGCACCGTGATCGGGATCTTGTGGATCTCCGTGGTTGCCAGAATGAAGATCACGTAAGACGGCGGCTCCTCCAACGTCTTTAACAAAGCGTTAAATGCTCCTGTGGAGAGCATATGCACCTCATCGATGATGTAGACGCGGTACCGGCCTTCTGTAGGCGGATACTGCACCTGTTCCCGGATATCACGGATATTTTCCACGCCGTTGTTGGACGCGGCATCAATCTCGACCACATTGAGCGATGCGCCGGAAGCGATATTTTTACAGGTCTGACACTCCCCGCAGGGACTTCCGTCCACCGGGTGTTCACAGTTGACTGCTCTGGCAAATATCTTCGCGATACTGGTTTTTCCTGTTCCTCTGGTTCCGCAAAACAGATACGCATGGCCGATACGGCCGGAATTGATCTGGTTCTTTAACGTCTGGACAATGTGGTCCTGTCCTTTCACATCCTCAAATGTGGTGGGACGCCATTTGCGGTACAATGCCATATATGACATGGGATAACTCCTATCTATGACCCTTATTCATCACCAAAGCTGATGCCAAGCATCTTGGCTTCTTTGATGGTGGAACATTCTGGATCTACTGTTTTTAATCTGCCTGCCACCTCGGACAACGGAACCTTGCTGATCTCGTTGTTCTCGACGCAGACCATATAGCCGTATTCCTTATTCAGGATCAGGCCAGCAGCCTCTGCGCCCAGTCTGGTTGACAGCACACGGTCGTAAGCGCACGGTTCGCCGCCTCTCTGGGTATGTCCAGGAACGGTGACACGGACTTCCTGACCGGTCATTTCCTCGATCTTAGCGCCCAGCTCGTAAGCAACGGACGGGTACACCAGACCGCTCTTTTTCTTCTCTTTTAATTCTTTCTTTGTAAGGCTCGCATCTTCTTTGGAAATCGCGCCTTCTGCCACTGCAAGAATGGAAAAACGCTTGCCCTGGCGGTTTCTCTCTTTTAACGCGTTCACTACCACATTGATATCGTATGGAATCTCCGGAATCAGGATAATATCCGCACCTCCTGCGATTCCTGCGTGAAGTGTCAGCCATCCAACTTTATGGCCCATTACCTCAACGATAAATACACGGCCATGGGACGCCGCTGTAGTATGGATGCAGTCGATGGCATCGGTTGCCACATTGACCGCACTCTGGAATCCGAAGGTCATGTCCGTTCCCCACAAATCATTATCAATGGTTTTGGGCAGAGAAACAATGTTCAAGCCCTCTTCTCTTAAAAGATTGGCTGTTTTCTGGCTTCCATTTCCGCCAAGCACCACCAGACACTCCAGTTTCAGCTTCCGGTAAGTGTGTTTCATGGCTTCTACTTTGTCCAGACCATTCTCATCCGGCACCCGCATCAGTTTAAACGGCTGTCTGGATGTGCCGAGGATCGTTCCTCCCTTTGTCAGAATACCGGAAAAATCTGAAGGCTTCATAATCTGGTAATCCGCATAGATCAACCCTTTATATCCATCTTCAAAACCAATGATCTCAACTTCGTCACCATAGCTTTTATACAGAGACTTCGCTACGCCGCGCATGGTTGCATTTAAACTCTGGCAGTCACCACCGCTGGTTAACATTCCTATTCTAATCATGTGTCTTAGGTCCTTTCTTTGTGCAAGGTTATACGATCCCCATTTTGTAATTATAATACAAAGGGTTTCACAGGGCAAGGGGAGAATTCATTGAGAAATGTATAAGAAAACAGCCGTCTCAAACCGGGAAGTCTGAGCGGCTGTCAAAGGTCAAATCTATTCTATTTATTAAATCCGCGCATCTCACCTTGTGCAGGTGTCACAGACGTTACCTGGGCAGTTAACTCGGTCCAGGCTGCCTCACGGCACACAGAAGGATCTACTTAGTGCTGCTGCATTCCTGCCCTGACACGGTTCATAGAGTTCTGTTGCGTAAGACCCAGACGTCATCGCCACTTACCAAGGGCAGCTCCACAACACGTAGCCCGCAATGAGATATCACCCCTGCTAGAGCGGATTGCAGGTACAGGGCACCGCTATCTCCCCGGCTGCGCGGAAACTTTATGACTGATTGGTAACCATTCAGTAAAACCTACCGAACAGTTATGCTGGTTCTTCATGAAAGGCCGCACTGGCTGTCGGCGGGACTTTCATCGCATATAGCCTGTTAAGTATACCTTGCGGGCCTTTATTTGTCAAGGGATTTCCGTTTCCGCAGGGCTTTGAAGAATTCTTTTAACATGGTGGAACATTCTTCTTCCAGAATTCCTTTTTCCAGTTCCACCTGGTGGTTAAAGCCTGGCTCCTGCAGCAGGTTCATGACGGATCCGGCGCAGCCGGCTTTGGGGTTCATGCTGCCAACCACCACTCTGGGAATCCGGGCCTGGACGATGGCTCCGGCGCACATGGGACAGGGCTCCAGCGTAATGTACATGGTGCAGCCTTCTAACCGCCAGTCACCCATCTTTTTGCAGGCTTTTTTCATAGCCAGGATCTCAGCATGAGCTAAGACGGTGTGATCGACCATCCGGCGGTTGTAGCCGCGGCCGATGATCTTATCCTCGTAGACGATGACGCAGCCGATGGGGACTTCGCCGATGGCGGCGGCTTTTTTTGCCTGGCGGATGGCTTCTTTCATGTATTTTTCATCTATTGTCATAGTTGTACTCCATTTTTCTCAATATGTACTCTATTATCCTATATGTGTTTCGTTCAGTCAAGACGGATATCGGTGTACCAGTAGCCGAAGCGGCCGTCTCCGGCTGGCTGCATCTTGGAGAGAACGAAGTTCGGGAACCCGAACATGGCGGCCATGTATTTTTCGTTGTTGTAGTAGTGGCCTGGGACGCCTATGAGAAATCTTGGATTCCCCTTGGGATTGTTCAGACGGGCCAGAACTAAGTAACGGTGGTTATAGTAGCCGTGGAGCAGGAAACTGTTGTTGCCGTAAACCCACGCTTCCCGCGGCAAAAGACCGATGTCCTGGGGTTTGATGGTCAGGATCTCGCAGCCGCCGCTGTAATCAAACGCCTGGATCTTTGGGTAGGTGCGGCTGAAGAAATTCCAGAGTTTCTGGGCCTCCACGTGCTCCTCTGGGAGAGGAAATGTGAGATCCGGGGCAGCGCTGGCGGCAGCCTGGGAGGTGGAGGCAGATTCCTGAGCGGTTGCGGCTGGTGCTGGCGGCGGTGTTTCTGGCGGCTCCTGGGACTGGGATGCCTGGGCAGGCTGAGGCCGGGAACCTGGCGTCTGCGGGGTTACAGGCTGTGGATCCGCCATGGGCGGCTGAGGTTCTGGAACCGGTTCTGTGACAGGCGGCTGGATCTCTGGAGTCGGCTCGATGACAGGAGATGTCATCGGTGGCGTTGGCTCCTGAACCGGCGGCTGCGGGGCGGTAGAAGGTTCGGTCACGGGAACCGGCGCAGGGCCTGGCTCTGAAGGGCCTGGAAGGATCTCCGGTGCCGTGGGAACCGGCGGCTCTTGCGGCATCGCCGGAATTTCCGGCTCTTCCCACGGCACTTTCTGCTCTTCGGCTTCTAATTCTGCCTCAATGGCCTCTGCCACCGACGGCTGACGGATCACTGTTTCTGCCGATGACTGCTCTGGAATCTGATCCGTGGGAACCTGTTCCATCTCTTTCTGTTCCATTTTTTCGGAGACTGCCTCCGAAAGATCCACCTCGGCAGCGTGGGCCACTGCGTCCTCCCAGATGGTAGTGTAACTCTGCCAGGAATCTCCAATACTGTGGATGGTCAGGCCATAGCAGTCATTCATGCCATGTTCCATCTGGACCATACAGCGGAACTCTCCCACACCGCCGCGGATAAAGATCTTGCCCAAAAGCCGTTCTCCACCCGTGGACATCAGATAAACGCCGATATCCTGGCTTCCCACATACACATTTCGCACACTGACCTGGATGCGGCACTGGTCTTTCCGATTTTCGATCTTGGCGAAGCCTACATTTTTCCCTTTTGTCCCGCCTTCATAGGCGTATATGTACGAAATCAATCTCCGATAATTTGCCATATCGTCTCTCCTTCTTTCTTTGGATTTTGCCGATGCTTCACATTTCCAACCAGCAAAATCTGCTACCACTTCTGCATCATACGGAACTTTTCATTCAGAAAATCCCCGTCTGTGAATGGTAACAACAACTACTTTTATTTTATGTATTTGTCTATTGAAAGTATGCAAAAAAAATGTTATCCTGTGTTTAGGAGAATTTTGAAATTTTTTTCTTTTTTGGAGGTGCTGGCATGAAACTGTATCGTGCAAAAGATTATAAAGACATGAGCCGGAAAGCGGCGAATATTATTTCCGCCCAGGTGATCATGAAACCAAACTGTGTCCTGGGTCTGGCTACGGGTTCTACTCCGATCGGAACTTATGAGCAGCTGGTGGAGTGGTACAAGAAGGGGGATTTAGACTTTGCGGAAGTGAAAACCGCAAACTTAGACGAGTACAAGGGACTTCCGAGGGATAATGACCAGAGCTATTATTATTTCATGAATTCCCATTTATTCAGCCATGTAAATATTGACCCGGCGAACACCCATATTCCAAACGGCATGGAACCGGATTCCGAGAAGGAATGCAGCCATTATGAAGAGGTTCTGGCTGGCCTTGGCGGCGTAGATCTGCAGCTTCTGGGTCTGGGCCACAACGGACATATCGGTTTTAATGAGCCGGATGAGGAATTTGATAAGCTGACCCACTGTGTCAATCTGACCGAAAGCACCATCGAGGCCAACAAGCGTTTCTTCGAGAAGGAAGAGGACGTTCCGCGTCAGGCGTACACCATGGGTATCAAGACCATTATGAGAGCGAAAAAGATCCTGCTGATCGTCAGCGGCGCTGATAAGGCAGATATCTTATACCAGTCCTTATGTGGACCGATCACTCCTCATGTTCCAGCTTCGATTCTGCAGTTACATAATGATGTGACGGTTGTGGCTGATGAGGCAGCACTGGCGAAATTTGCAAAATAGGAAAAGCCTACAGGCAACACACTTTCCCGCCACAGCGCGATCCCAGTGGAGCGATTTAAAATAAATATAATTGTTAAAAAATAGTGGGTATGCAGATTTTTCTTTACTCTGCATACCCACATTTTTTTATTTCATACCCATTATAAATTTGAAAAATAATCCGAAAGCGCCGCAAACTGCTCCAACGTCAGCGCCTCGCCGCGCACTGCAGCTGGAAGTCCCAGGCTTTCGATGGCTGCTGC
>CAKRWX010000052.1 GCA_934418055.1 uncultured Lachnospiraceae bacterium | reverse complement strand
ATATTATACATCATATAATATGGTGATCAATCTAATATGCGATAGAGCAGTGCATGAATCCAATCACAACATGTCCATGCCAAAAGGTAGGTTCTGTTAAAACAATATCGTGTTTTAGAAGGAAAGGCGGTGTATACATGGTTTTTAATACAGGCGCAGCTCTTTTAGACGCCATTGTCCTGTCGGTTGTCTCGAAGGATGTGGATGGAACCTATGGTTACCGGATCACCCAGGATGTGCGGGAGGTAATCGAAATTTCCGATTCCACCTTGTACCCGGTTCTGCGGAGATTACAGAAGGAGGAGTGTCTGGAGGTTTATGACATGGCCATTGACGGGCGAAACCGCAGATATTATAAAATTACAGAAAAGGGGCGGGTACAGTTGAATCTGTATCGCGGTGAATGGGCGGTGTATTCAGAAAAAATAGGAAGGATTTTAGAGGAAACCTGACGTATGAACAAAGAAGAGTTTATGACAAGAGTAAAAGAGCTTCTTGCAGATCTGCCGGATGATGAGAACAAACAGGACGCCCTGAATTATTATCAGGACTATCTGGAGGAGGCCGGAGAAAACACAGATGCGGTATTAAAAGAATTTGGAAGCCCGGAACGGATCGCATCCATGATTCGCTGCGATCTGAATGGGGAGTTAAACGAAGGCGGCGATTTTACAGATCATGGCATTGAGGATACAAGATTTAAGGAACCGGGATATGATGTGGCCAAACGGCTGGATCTTCCCGATGTGATGGAAAAGGAGCCTGCAAAGCAAGAACAGGAAGAAGAGACATTTCGCACAGGCAATACCAGCCAGGTGGGAAATGGCAGGAAGCGAAGACGGTTTGTCTGGTGGCAGATTCTCTTGATCATTCTGGCAGTGATTCTGTTGGGCCCGGCTATTGCTGGAGGTGTGGGAATCCTGTTGGCGATTCTGGTTGGAATCGTAGGAACGCTGCTGGTTCTTTTACTTGGAATCGGGGCGGGAACCATTTTCCTGTTTTTCTTAAGCGTAGTGATGATGATCCAGGGAATTTATTTCCTGTATTCAGCCGATCTCTACGGATTCTGGTGGCTTGGCTGGGGATTCCTTGGAATGGCTGGAGTGATCCTGCTGGCACTGGTATCGATCCTGTTTTATGGAAAACTGGTACCGATGGTGTTTGTAAAAATGGTGAATGGAGTGAATCACCTGCTGCACCGAAAGGAGCGTGAATGATCATGGAGAAGAAAAAGGGCGGATGGATCCGTGTGATGCTGAAAGCAGCGCTGGGTTGTGGAATTGTGGGAATGGCATTTTTATTGATTTCCATGGTTTTTGGAGTTGTTTAAACAATAGAAAAGGAGAGATGCATGATGGATTTAAACAGACAATTATATCGTTCTGATACGAACAAGATTTTATTTGGCGTTTGTGGTGGAATTGGCGAATACTTTAACATTGATCCGACGATTATCCGCCTGCTCTGGGTTGTGTTTGCATGTTCCGGAACGGGACTGATCGTTTACCTGATCGCGGCGCTGATCATGCCATTACGGCCGGATGATCGCTACTAAATAAATATGGGCCTGTGGAATAGGCCTTCAAAAAATGGGTATACTCCGAAATGCGAGAACAATCAAGCGAAAGGAGTGTACTCATTTTTTATGGCAAAAAAGAAAAAGGATGAACCACTGGATTTTGAAAATATGACGCCGGAGGAACTGTTGAAATACGAGATTGCTGACGAGATCGGGCTTGGAGATAAGATCTTAAAGGGCGGATGGAAAAGTCTGACATCTAAGGAGAGCGGCCGGATCGGCGGATTAATGACAAAAAGAAAACGGGAATTGAAGCGGGAAGCGCTGGAAAGTGATTGCAACACCTTAGAAAAATGAATATAATGATTACAGTTAAGAAGTAGTATCAATAGCAGGAGTACCATGCGTGGAAGGAACTGCGCTGTGATAGAGAATGGATAAAGAAAAAAAGCAATTACGAAGCGGATTTACAACAGGAACCTGTGCGGCGGCTGCGGCGAAGGCTGCCGCTTTCTTTTTGACAGGGGATGAAAAAACGAAGATTTCGATCCAGACGCCAGGCGGAAAAGTGGCAGAATTTCCGGTTCAAAAATTCATGGACGGGGAAATGACCTGGTTTGGAGTTCAAAAGGATGCGGGCGATGACCCGGATGTGACCCATGGGGCATGGATTTATGGAGCGGTCAGTCGGATTGTTGGGGAATCCTTAAAGATTGATGGCATCGGATCGGGGACATGGGCGGATGTTTTGGCGAAGGCTTATGAGTGGGAACCGGATGCAGATGCGGATCATTCTGGGCAGTTCCGGCTGTTTTTGACGGCGAAGGAGGGAATTGGCCTGGTGACGAAACCTGGGCTTTCCTGTCCGGTGGGAAAATACGCCATCAATCCGGTTCCAAGACAAATGATCTTCCAGTCGGTGGCCCACGTGTTGGAAGAGACAGAAGCCCATGGCGATTATCTGATCCAGATCTGGATTCCCGCAGGCCGGGAACTGGCGTTAAAGACTTTTAACCCCAAACTGGGGATCGAGGGCGGCATTTCCATTCTTGGAACCACAGGAATCGTCAATCCCATGAGCGAGCAGGCCCTGATGGACACCATCCGTCTGGAGATCCATATGAGAGCCGTGGCTGGAGAACACAGTCTGATTCTGGCTCCAGGCAATTATGGAGAGCGATTTTTGGCGGAACATCTGGGAATCGCCATCAGCCAGGCAGTTACCTGCAGCAATTTTATTGCCGATGCAATCCGGTGGTCTGCGGATGCAGGAATGCGGGAAATTTTATTTGTGGGACATATTGGAAAATTAATTAAAGTAGCCGGAGGTGTGAAGAACACCCACTCTAAGTACGGGGACCGGAGAATGGAGATCATGGCGGATTGTCTGCCAGATACTTTGGATGAACCGATACGGAATGAATGGGCTGGACAGATTTTAGGCTGCAATACCACAGAGGAAGCTCTGGAATACCTGAATTCCTGGGGTATCTGTGACCAGGTAATGAAAACGGCTGTTTCCGGAATGCAGCATTACATGAACCAATGGGCAGGCGGAAACTGTGATGTCCAGGTGGTGACATTTTCCACCGTTTACGGTATACTTGGAAAAACGGACGGCAGTGACCGAATGATCGAAGAATGGAGAAAGAAACAACATTTATGACAGGAACATTATATGCAGTCGGCGTCGGACCTGGAGATCCGGAGCTGATGACGTTAAAAGCGGCAAGAATCATCCGGGAGTGCCAGGTGATCGCCATTCCACACCTGGATCCGGCCCAGTGTACCGCCTACCAGATCGCCATGGGAGCAGTCCCGGAGGCAAAAGAAAAATCGGTGGTCTGTGTGGATATGCCCATGACAAAGAATCCAGAAATTCTGGAACAGGCTCACAGACAAGGCACTGAAACTCTGATCCGGGAGCTGGAACAGGGACATGATGTGGCATTGTTGACTCTAGGGGACACCACGGTTTATGCCAGCTCCATGTACCTGGTGAAGCGGGTGGAAAAACAGGGGTACGAGACGAAACTGATCAGCGGGATCCCGTCTTTCTGCGCGGCGGCGGCAGAACTGGGCATTTCCCTGGGAGAACAGGCGGAAGAGATACATATTTTGCCAGGAAGTTACGGGATCCAGGAGGCACTGGCTCTTCCAGGTGTGAAAGTGATCATGAAATCGGGAAAGGCATATCCGAAGGTGGTAGAACAGCTGCTGGAAAATCAATTACCGGCTTATATGGCAGAAAACTGTACCATGGAGAACCAGAAGCTGTATCATGGGGCGGAACATTTTCCAGATAAGACCGGATATTATACGTTAATGATTGTAAAAGACTCTCCAAAGGAGGACGGGGACAAATGATAAATTTTGTTGGTGCAGGTTCTGGAGCAGCGGATCTGATCACGGTGCGGGGCGCGAAATTATTGGGCGAGGCGGATGTGATCATTTATGCGGGATCTCTGGTCAATCCGGAGTTGCTGTCTTATGCGAAAAAAGACTGCCAGATCTATAACAGCGCCCATATGACGCTGGAAGAAGTGATCGATGTGATGAAAGAAGCGGAAAAGAATGGGCAGATGACGGTGCGGCTTCACACCGGCGATCCCAGCCTTTACGGGGCGATCCGGGAGCAGATGGATCAGTTAAATGAACTGGAGATCCCGTATGCAGTGTGTCCGGGTGTCAGCTCGTTCTGTGGCGCGGCAGCAGCCCTTGGCATGGAATATACACTGCCGGATATCACCCAGAGCGTGATCATTACCCGTATGGCAGGAAGAACACCAGTTCCAGAGCGGGAGAGCATTGCCTCTTTCGCGTCTCACGGCGCAACCATGGTGGTATTTTTAAGTACCGGAATGTTAAAGAAATTGTCGGAAGAGTTGATGAAAGGCGGATATCAGGCGGATACTCCGGCGGCCATCGTCTATAAGGCCACCTGGCCGGATGAGAAGGTGGTACGGTGTACGGTGGCTACACTGGCTGCTTCGGCAGAGCGGGAGCAGATCACCAAAACCGCGCTGATCATTGTAGGTGACGCAGTGGCCCAGACGGGATATGAGCGGTCGAAATTGTATGATCCGGGCTTTACCACAGAGTTTCGTCAGGCGTCTGTGAAGGAGGAAAAATGATGAAGCTGGCGGTGATCAGCTTTACGGTGAATGGCACCAGACTGAACCGGAAACTGGGCACGATGTTGGAACAGAAATTGCAGGTTTTTCGCTATGTGAAGAGTAAACAATCGCAGGTGCTGGAAGAAGCCGGGAAGCAGCCAGAATGTATGGTGTGGCAGGGCTCTTTGAATGACTGGGCCAAGGAAATGTTTGCGTCCATGGACGCTTTGCTGTTTATTGGAGCCACGGGAATTGCGGTACGTGCCATTGCACCTTTTGTGCAGGATAAATTTTATGATCCGGCAGTTTTGGTGATGGATGAGCTGGGGCAGTTTTGCATTCCTTTGTTATCTGGGCATGTGGGCGGCGCCAATGAACTGGCGGAAACGATCAGCGGTTTGATTGAGAGTCAGCCGGTGATTACGACAGCAACGGATGTAAATCATCAGTTTGCGGTGGATGTATTCGCACGGAAAAATAGGTTGAAAATTGCAGATCGAGAGTTGGCGAAGGAAATCTCGGCGGAGCTTCTGACAGGGAGAAAAGTAGGATTTTTTTCGGATTTTTTATGGAAGGGAACACTTCCTGCTGGTGTATGTGAGGGTGTGATCTGTGAGAAAAATATCTGGATTACCATAAATGCTGGGCAGATGAAAGGCAATTTGGAGGGAAGAACGCAAAACGATATCAACAAGAATGAGATGGAAAATTGTTTGGTAGCAAATAATGCTTTGAAATTAGTGCCTCCTGTTATCATTCTTGGAATCGGATGCCGGAAGGGAACGCCAACAGAACAGATCCAGTCAGCCATCCATCAGCTTTTAAAAGAGCAGAATCTCCACCTATTATCCATCGCAGCTATCGCAACCATTGACTTAAAAAAAAAGGAACCAGGGCTTCTGGCGGTTGCTGGGGCATTTCAGATCCCGGTGATCTGTTATTCTTCGGAAGAACTGGCGGCAGTTCCAGGTGATTTTTCAGAATCGGCTTTTGTGAAGCAGATCACAGGGGTTGGAAATGTCTGTGAACGGGCGGCGTTGAAAGCAGCCCAGGAAAGAGGTGGTTACCTGGTTTGTCACAAAACGATCTATGATGGAGTGACGGTGGCGGCAGCACGGATTCTGAGGGATGGCATCACGTTTTAGAAGCATTGTGATGTGGATTCTGCGAAATGGCAGCACATTTTAGAAAGGAACGGTAATTGTTTGATGAAAAAAGTATATGTAGTAGGAATCGGTCCGGGTTCTTATGAGCAGATGACTATAAAGGCGGTTCGGACTCTGGAACAAAGCGATATCATCGTGGGATATACGGTGTATGTGGATCTGATCCGGGAATATTTCCCTGGAAAAGAATTATTTTCCACACCGATGATGCAGGAGGTGGACCGGTGTCGGAAAGCATTGGAGTTTGCCGCAGAGGGAAAGACAGTGTCTGTGATCTGCAGCGGCGACAGCGGCGTCTATGGCATGGCTGGTCTGGTCCTGGAACTGGCGGAGCAATTCCCAGAGGTGGACATCGAGATCGTTCCAGGCGTGACAGCAGCCAGTGCCGGTGCGGCAGTGCTGGGAGCGCCTATTTGTCATGATTTTGCCGTGATCAGTTTAAGCGATCTTTTGACACCGAAGGATCTGATCGGCAAACGGCTGCTGCATGCGGCAGAGGCAGACATGATCATTTGTCTCTATAATCCGTCCAGCAAAAAGCGCGCCGATTACCTGCATTGGGCCTGCGAACTGATCCTGCAGCATCGTTCTCCAGATACAGTATGCGGCTATGTGAAACAGATTGGCCGTGACGGACAGGAAAAGCACGTTCTGACTCTTGGAGAGTTGAAAGATACACAGGTTGATATGTTTACCACGGTTTTCATTGGCAATTCCAGAACAAAAACCGATGGAGAATGGATGATTTCACCGAGAGGATATCGAAATGTCTGATGTGATCATATTTGGAGGAACCACGGAAGGCCGCAGGCTGGCGGAGTTTTGTGGGGAACATAAGATTCAAACCGTTGTCTGCGTGGTGTCGGAATATGGAGAAATGCTGGTGCCGGAAAGCCCTTCTGTGCAGGTGATCCGTAAGGCTTTAGATCAGGATGAGATGGAGGCACTTTTTGAGGAAGAAAAGCCAGCTTTGGTGCTGGATGCCACTCATCCCTATGCACGGGTGGTCACGGAAAATGTGACACAGGTGTGCCAGAAGATGGGGATAAAACGGTACCGGGTTTTAAGAAAACCAGAATTAGAGTTAGAAAAAAACGTAGATTCCGTAGTGAACGTAGAATCTGTAGACGAGGCAGTAGAATGGCTGAAAAACCATGAAGGAACGGCCCTGATAACCACAGGAAGCAAGGAACTGGTCAAATACACAGCGATCCAAGATTACAAAGACCGTATTTTTGCCCGGATCCTTCCAGACAGCCAGGCATTATTAAACAGCGAAACCCTGGGCTTCCCCAGAAACCACATGATTGCCATGCAAGGCCCATTCAGCCTGGAAATGAACATCGCAACTATGCACATGACCGGAGCAAAATATCTGGTAACCAAAGAATCCGGCCACGCAGGCGGCTTCCTTGATAAAATTCACGCAGCGGAGTCCGTTGGCGCAACCGCACTGGTCATTGGACGCCCTTTAAAAGAAACAGGAATCTCTCTGGAAGAAGCGTGCCAATATCTGGAACCTTTTGGAACGGAAACAATTACCCGTACCATCACCCTGCTTGGAATCGGAATGGGCAGCCCAGGTATGTGGACTGTAGCCGCAAGAGAAGCCCTCCTGGAAGCCGACGCAGTAGCAGGCGCGTCCCGAATGATGGAAAGCGTTGAAAAAGATCTGGGAGAAAAAACAGTGTTAAAGGCCTACGATGGAAAGAAGATCCTGGACTGGTTTGAAAATACTCCACAGCTTCGGAAACTGACAGTCCTCTATTCTGGAGATACCGGATTTTACAGCGGCGCTTCCGGCCTGGCAGAGACCTTAAGAGAACGCCAAAAAGCAGGAAAAGACCAGGAAATCCTGCTAGAGATTCTTCCTGGAATCTCTACGGTCTCTTACCTTGCCTCCAAATTGCAGATTCCATGGCAGGACCTGGAACTGGAAAGCCTTCACGGAAGAGAGGCAAAACCATGGGAGGCACTGGATCGTGGAAAGAATGTCTTTTTGCTTCTTGGCGGTGTTGAACCAGTAGCTGAAGTTTCTAAAATAATTTCCGAACATGGTTATGGCTCCTGTCTGGTTTCTGCGGGGAAGAATCTGTCTTATGACGATGAGGAGATTCTGACGGATATGGCGGAGAATATGAAAGATAAAAAGCTGGGGGATGGGCTTTGGGCAGTGATCATCCGAAAAGAAAAATGAATGGGACGGGATGCTACATGTTCGAAAGTAGCATCTCGTTTATTTTAATCGAGTAAGTTCCTGTATCGGCAAAAATAATAAGAAATGTCTATAGTTCATAGATTTACTGCCGATAATGTGGTATACTAAGTATTATAAAGTAGAGTTTATTGAATTTATGACAATGCTAAGCGTTTTTATTGCATGACAGGAGGATAGTAGATGCGATATCTTTCAGTTGCTGAAATGGCGAAAAAATGGAATATATCCGAACGGAGTGTAAGAAACTATTGCGCCCATGAGCGTGTACCAGGAGCATTTCTTACTGGAAAGACATGGAACATTCCAGAAAGTGCAGAAAAACCGGAACGTTCTAACAAGAAAAAAAGGCCGACGACGCTGTTGGATATTTTACAGGATGAAAAAAAGAATAAATACTCCGGAGGCATTTACCATAAGACACAGATTGATTTAACATATAATTCAAACCATATGGAAGGCAGTCGCCTGACCCACGATCAGACCCGATATATATTCGAGACTAACACCATCGGTATCGAAAAAGAAACGCTTAACGTAGATGACGTGATTGAAACGGTAAATCATTTCCGATGCATTGACATGATTATTGATCATGCAAAAGCAGCATTGACGGAAAAATTTATCAAGGAACTGCATCTGATTCTGAAAAGTGGGACCAGTGATTCCAGAAAAGACTGGTTTGCTGTCGGTGACTACAAAAAACTGCCAAATGAAGTCGGCGGTATGGAAACTGCACTTCCAGAAGAAGTTGCAAATAGGATAAAGGGATTGTTGACGGAGTACAACAGGAACGAAGAAAAGGCCTTTGAAGATATTCTGGATTTTCATGTAAAGTTTGAGCGAATTCATCCATTCCAGGATGGCAATGGACGCGTAGGACGCTTGATCATGTTCAAAGAGTGCCTGAAATATAATATAGTTCCGTTTATTATTGAGGATGATTTGAAGATGTTCTATTATCGCGGATTAAAAGAATGGAATCATGAAAAAGGGTATTTGACGGATACTTGTCTGACGGCGCAGGATCGGTATAAGGCGTATTTGGATTATTTTAGAATTATATATTAGCTTGTTAAGAGGAAAATAAAAATTGTGTGAAAGAGAGGTGATGCAACAAATTTATTGATAATCTTGCCACAGATATTCGAATAGCTTTTCTCGAAAGTAAGGGCTATTCAGTTCGTAATTTAAAATATATAGCAAAATTCGCTGAGACCTATTCAGATCGAAAATTTGTGCAACAGGTTGTTGCACAAATTCCATGGGGTCACAATATTGTTCTTCTGGATAAAGTTACTGATATGAATGAACGTAAATGGTATATCCAAAAGTCGGCAGAAAATGGTTGGTCTCGTAATGTACTTGTTCATCAAATCGAAAGTGGCTTATATCAGCGTCAGGTCCTGGCTGATAAGGTTACCAATTTTGAACATCGCCTACCATCACCACAAAGTGAGTTGGCAGTACAGACCATGAAAGACCCATATGTATTTGATTTTATCCCTTTTCGGGAAGATATGTTCGAACGGGATATTGAGCAGGCACTGGTTCGAGATGTCACAAAGCTTCTTCTGGAGCTTGGGACAGGATTTGCATTTTTGGGCAATCAGTATCACTTGAATGTAGGTGGTGATGATTTTTATATACAATATTAGAAAAGAGTATCTAAAACACAGAATAACAAATAGATTGTGAACTCATACGTTCACAATCTGAATAGGCTGGGAATTTGTACAGATGGTGTCTGCACAAATTCCACAATCCCATAATATCACAATTTTGAAAAGAGTCATGATCTTGGAAGAGAGCATGCGGTATCCATATAAGGTGATATTCCGGTTGGATTTTCTTAGGTTTATCGCGTCTGACTTTCATCTAATTTTTGTTGAGGTCACTTTTCTTAGGCGGCTTTAGGCTCATTAGAGTCCACCTCCCAGCATATTAGAGAGATATGGGTCCGCTCCATAACGCCCTTCCAGGATTTTATAATTGTGAAAATTTATACATAACTTAAAAAATGTAGTTATCAGTTGCTTTTCTCTTCGAAATGAATATAATAATAACTAATCGACCCCAACACGCCTCTCAACGATGCGTACCATGTTGGGTCTTTTGATTTTAGGATACGAGGTGGATCATAATGAAAGATTCTTTATTTATCCGCGGCAAGGTACCGATGACGAAAGCAGAGGTCCGGGCGGTATCGGTTTCGAAAATGGAACTGACTCCGGATGCGGTAGTCTATGATGTTGGTGCGGGAACTGGTTCGGTTACGATTGAGATGGCGCTGCAGCTGCCACAGGGAATGGTTTATGCTATTGAAAGGAACCCGGAGGCTGTAGATTTACTGTACCAGAATTGTGAGAAATTCGGTGTTTCCAACGTGAAGATCGTTCCAGGACTGGCGCCTGAGGCTTTTGGAGGACTTCCGGCGGCGACCCATGCATTTTTAGGGGGGACGGGAGGTCATGTGGAGGAGATCCTGCGGCAGTTGTTGGCCCAGAATCCACATATGCGGATCGTGATCAATGTGATTGCGCTGGAAAGTCTTCAGGCAGTGTGCCAGGCATTGAAAACGATGGAGATTGAGCCGGAGATCGTCTGTATGCAGGTGTCCAGGGCGGAGAAAGCCGGGCCGTACCATCTGATGAAAGGGGAAAATCCGGTGTATATCCTGTCGTTTGGAGGAGTGGAAGCATGATTCCAGGAATTTTATTTGCGGCGGCATCCAGCGGATGTGGCAAAACGACCATCACTTGCGGTGCGCTCCGGGCATGGCAGAGAAAAGGGCTGAAAGTGAAAGCTTGGAAATGTGGTCCTGATTACATTGATCCGATGTTTCATAAGCAGGTACTGGGGATTCCTGGGGGAAATCTGGACAGCTTTTTCTTGGCGGAAGAGGTTTTGAGAGCCCAGTATCAGCAGAAAAATGAGGGGTTCGACCTGGCGGTGATCGAGGGCGTGATGGGGTATTATGACGGCCTTGGCGGGATCAGCACCCAGGCGAGTACCTATGAGGTGACTTCTGCGGTGGATGTTCCGGTGATTTTGATTCTGGATGGCAAGGGAGCCAGTCTGTCTTTGGCGGCGATGCTGCGGGGATTTTTGCAGTATCAGAAAAATAGTCATATCGTCGGCGTGATTTTAAACCGTACCAGTCCGATGATCGGAGCGCGGCTGAAGCCTGTGTTGGAGGCCGAGGGCGTGAAATATCTGGGGTGTGTGCCGGTCAGTAAGGAGATCCAGTTTGACAGCCGCCATCTGGGGCTGGTGATGCCGGAGGAAGTGCCGCAGATTCAGAAGCAGTTGGATGAGATTGCGGATCTGTTGGAGAAATCGGTGGATCTGGATGAGATACTGGAAATGGCATGCGGTTATGTGAAGAATCGAGAAAACACGGAAGGTGAATATGTCAGCGATCAGAAAACC
>CAKRWX010000051.1 GCA_934418055.1 uncultured Lachnospiraceae bacterium | reverse complement strand
GCAATGGTGTGTGCAGTGGTTTTGCCATCCCGGTGGCGCAGAAATTCGGTGAGAAGAATGAGAGCGCCATGCGCCGGTATGTGGCCAACAGCGGCTGGCTGGCAGCGGTGTTCGCAGTGGTGATGACTGTGACTGTATGCCTGTTGTGCCGGAATATCCAGACGTGGATGAGAACGCCGGAGGACATTTTTGACCAGGCGTATATCTATATCTTTATCATTTTCCTGGGGATTCCAGCAACTTATCTTTATAACATGTTGGCAGGCATTATCCGTTCCTTAGGTGACAGCACAACCCCACTGGTGTTTCTGCTGATCTCCTCCATCATGAACATTTTTCTGGACTTATTTACCATCATTGTCCTGAAAATGGGTGTGGCGGGAGCAGCCTGGGCGACCGTGATTTCCCAGGGTGTATCTGGTATTCTGTGCCTGATTTATATGAAAAAGAAATTTACCGTGCTGAAGATGCAGGGAGACGAGTGGAGGCCTCATAAGCATTCCATGATGATGCTGTGCGGCATGGGAATTCCTATGGGACTGCAGTATTCCATCACTGCTATCGGAAGTGTGATTCTGCAGACGGCGGTGAATACCTTAGGTTCCACCGCGGTAGCTTCCGTTACGGCTGGCGGTAAGATCGGCAACTTTTTCTGCTGCCCATTTGACGCCATGGGAGCGACCATGGCAACTTACGGCGGCCAGAACGTGGGCGCAAGAAAATTAGATCGTATTAGTCAGGGATTAAAAGACTGTGTGCTTCTGGGTGCCATTTATTCGGTGATTGCCTTTGTGGTGATCTATTTCTTTAGCGATGTGATTGCTTTGCTGTTTGTGGACGCTTCGGAGACAGAGATTTTACATAATACCAGAACATTTTTAATGTTCAATGTATCCTTCTATTTCCCACTGGCTCTGGTTAATATCGTCCGCTTTATGATCCAGGGACTTGGTTATTCCAAACTGGCGATTCTGGCTGGCGTCTGCGAGATGGTTGCCAGATCCGCAGTTGCGTTCTGCCTGGTTCCAGTTTTTGGCTATAATGGAGCCTGCTTTTCCAACCCGGCAGCGTGGATTGCGGCAGATCTGTTCCTGATTCCGGCATATATCCATGTGATGAAACATCTGCGCCATGTGATTTTCGCCCCGAAGGAAGGCGTGGCGTAAGATGATGTGGGGAGATAAGCCGTACCATTCTCTGGACTATGAGCTAAAACATCAGTTCGGACAGAAAATCTATAAGGTTTCCCTGGATGGAGGCATGAGCTGTCCTAACCGGGATGGAACCATCGGGACCGGCGGCTGCACGTTCTGCAGCCAGGGCGGTTCCGGAGAATTTGCAGTAGGACGGACCGGGTATCCAGATGTATGGGAACAGATTGAGCAGGCGAAAAAACGGGTTCGTCAGAAAATTTCCGGCGATGGAAAATACATTGCGTATTTTCAGTCCTACACCAACACCTACGCGCCGGTGCCGTATTTAAGAACGTTATTTGAACGGGCGATCAGTCATCCGGATATTGTGGCATTGTCTGTGGGTACCAGACCGGACTGTCTTGGTGATGATGTGGTGGCGCTGTTAAAAGAACTGAATCAGCAAAAGCCTGTGTGGGTGGAACTGGGGCTTCAGACCATCCATGAAGGGACAGCAGAGCGGATTCATAGAGGTTATCCATTGGCGGTATTTGAAGATACTTACCGGCGGTTAAAAGAGGCGGGACTGACGGTGGTGGTTCATGTGATCCTGGGACTTCCTGGGGAAACGAAAGAAGATATGTTACAGACCGTGGACTATCTGGGAGCGATCCCGGTAGATGGCATAAAACTCCAGCTTTTGCATATATTGAAGGGCAGCCAGATGGCAGGAGAGTACGAACGGGATCCATTTCCCCTGATGGAGATGGAGGAATACCTGGATCTGATCCTGGAATGCGTGGCCAGGCTTCCCCAGTCGGTGGTAGTTCACCGGCTCAGCGGAGACGGGGCAAAATCCCTGTTGATTGCGCCTAAATGGAGCGCCAACAAGAAGCTGGTTTTAAACCGGATGATGCAGAAATTCCGGGAAAATGGGGTGTTCCAGGGATGCCAGGAATTCCCACAAGGTTGACAAAAGTCGAAAACCATTATATACTACATTCAATTTGATTTGGACAAAAAAGGAAAAGGGCATGAGAGAATAGAACGATGAAAATCAGGAGGAAAAAGAAAATGGCAGCTAGATGTGTAAAGAAAACAACAGCTCCAGTAAAGGCAGAAGCAGTAAAAGCTGAGGCTGTAAAGACAGAAGTAAAAGCAGCAGAGGTAAAGGCTGAGGCAGTAAAAGTTGAGGAAGTAAAAGCAGAGCCAGCAAAGGAAGCAGCTCCAGTAAAAGAGGCAGCTTCAAAGAAAGCACCTGCAAGAAAAGCAGCTCCAAAGAAAGAGACCGCAGCAAAGAAAGCACCTGCAAAGAAGGCAGAGAAAGAGACTGAGGCAGCAGTTGTAATCCAGTACGCTGGCAAAGAGATCGCTGCAAAAGAGATCCTTGAGAGAGCAAAAATCGCATTTGCAGACGCAAATCCAGGCGTAAAGATCGAGACCATCGTTCTTTATGTAAAACCAGAAGAGGATGTCGCTTATTATGTAGTAAACGGTATCGGAAACGACGATTACAAGATCGAGTTATAATGACGATAACGCATGCAGGAGCCGATCAGGCTCCTGTTTTTGCGTTTGGGCGAAAAGGAGAAAGGTGAATGGAGCAGAACAGAGAGACAGAACAGATGGAACGGGAACTTCCGGAGGCATTCTGCGAGAAGATGCGGGGAATGTTAGGAGAAGAATATCCTGCGTTTGTGGAAAGTTATGGAAAGCCAAGAGTACAGGGCCTGCGGTTCAATCCGTGGAAAACAGGTTCTGGAGCGGAGTGTCAGGCTGACGAAAACCAGGAATGCCAGGAAAAACAGCAGAATTCATGGAAAGCACAGTTCCATCTCCAGCAGATCCCGTGGGTTCCAAACGGCTATTATTATGACGCGGACACCCGGCCAGGCAAAAGTCCGCTCCATGAAGCGGGAGTCTACTATATCCAGGAGCCAAGTGCCATGGCGGTGGCAGAACTTTTAGGTGTCCTTCCGGGAGAACGGGTTCTGGATCTGTGTGCGGCTCCAGGCGGCAAATCCACCCAGGTGGCAGGAAAACTTGGTCAGACCGGATTTTTGGTCAGCAATGAGATTCACCCAGCCCGCGCCAAGATCCTGTCCCAGAATATTGAACGGATGGGCGTGGGAAACTGTGTGGTGACCAATGAAGATTCTGGGAAACTGGTTTCTTATTTCCCGGATTTTTTCGACCGGATTGTGGTGGACGCTCCATGCTCTGGCGAGGGTATGTTCCGCAAGGATGAGCAGGCCAGAGAAGAGTGGAGCCCCGATAATGTAAAATTATGTGCTTCCCGTCAGGCGGAGATCTTAGACAATGCAGCAGCTATGTTAAAGCCAGGCGGTTATCTGGTGTATTCCACCTGTACCTTCTCCAGAGAGGAGAATGAGGAGAGTATCCTGGGATTTTTGAACCGTCATGAGGATTTTGAGGCGGCAGAGGTGGAAAACCCAGTTGGCTTTGAAGCTTTTACCAAAGGCGAGATTCCAGGCAGTTACCGGATCTGGCCCCATAAAACCGATGGGGAGGGACATTTCCTGGCGCTGGTTCACAAAAAAGGAGTGGCGGTGCCGACAGAAGCTTTGGAAGGTGCAGCGGCTGGAAAAGTTTCTGGAAAAGAAAAAAAGAAAGAGAAGAACCGTCAGAGCGGAAAGAAGAGCAGTGATTGGGAACAGCCGTGGCAGGAATTTGCCAAGGAGACTCTGGATGCGGCGCTGGAGCAGTGGCCGGTGGCTGGCGGAACTTTCACCATGTTTGGAGAAGAACTGTATCTGGTTCCGAAGCAGATGGTGGATATGAAAGGACTGAAGGTGCTGCGCCCGGGACTGGATCTGGGAACGGTGAAGAAGGGCCGGTTTGAGCCGTCCCATGGTCTGGCACTGTTTCTGAAGAAAGAATGGGTTGGACAGTGGGTTGATCTGCCGTCTGATAGTGAAGAAATTGCCAGATATTTAAGAGGAGAAACCCTGAATACCGATCAGCTTCCTGGAGAGAGCCATCTGACTGGGAAAAATGGCTGGGTGTTAGTCTGTACCGATGGCTGCTCTCTGGGATGGAGTAAGAAGGTCGGAATGACTTTGAAAAATCATTATCCGAAGGGACTGCGGAGACCATAGAATATTCCGTTCATAGATGGAAGCATGGCCTTCATATCCTCTGGAAGCGGCGCGGTAAAGCACATCTCTTCCCCACTTAAGGGATGAGTAAACGTCAGCTTATGGGAGTGGAGTGCCTGCCGTCCGATCAGGGAAAAATCCGGGCAATAGAGGAAATCTCCTGGCAGCGGGTGCCCCAAGTATTTTAAATGGACCCGGATCTGGTGGGTGCGCCCGGTCTCTAATTTTAAGGAGACTAAGGAGCAGTCTGTCACTGGATCGTAAAATACCAGCCGGTAATGGGTGCGGGCGGTCTCGCCCCGCTCAAAATCCACGCACCGCTCGATGGTGGAACCGTCCACACGGGCGATGGGCGCGTCAATGACGCCGGATTCCGGAAGTTTTCCTTTGGCAACGGCCAGATATTCCCGGTGGATCTGCCGGTTTTTCACCATTTCCGACAGGATTGCAGCACTTAAGCTGTTTCTGGCGAGAATGAGAAGCCCCGTGGTGTCCCGGTCTAGCCGGTTGATGGCCCGGTAGACAAAAGGTTCACCCCGCTGGGCACAATACCAGGCCATACCATTTGCCAAGGTATTGTCATAATGTCCTTGTGAAGGATGAATGGGAAGTCCGGCCGGTTTGTTGATCACAAATAAGTCCTCGTCCTCGTATACAATATCCAGAGGCATCTGGGTAGGAACGATGTTCTCAGAGGTTTCGGTTTCGTGAAGGCGGATCGTCAGAATTTCTCCTTCCTTTAATACATGGGTGACGTATACTTTTTCACCGCCGATCGTGATTCCGTCTGGACTCAGTTTTAATTGGATGATCAAATGTTTGGAGTATCCCTTGGAACGGAGGAAATCCTCAATTTTTAATCCGTCCATGGCTGGGGATACTGGATAAGTCAGTTGCTTTTTCATGAGAATTAGTGTATATGTAAAAGCAGTGTTTGACAAGAGAAAAAATGAAGATAAAGAATAGCAGGGACCGTACAAGGAAGTGATCGAGCGGTCCGTTAGGAGGAAAACGATGCTGAACGAAGAATTATATGAGACTCTGGAACGGGAATTTGAGAAAAATAAGATCGAGGACGCTGTGGAAGATATCCTGTTAGAGATGGCAGAGCTTCTGGCAGATCAGGAGACAACGGGAAAGAAGCTGACCTGCCAGGCCAAGGCTGGAAAAGCGAAGCTGCATGCTTGTGGACGCTGCGAGGAAGACGGCGGCGTGTATATTGAGACGCTGACTGTCAATGATCACGAGTACGTGATCGACGATTATTTTCTGTAAAAGCCATCTGCAGATGGATCCGGCATGAAACGGAGATCAAGAGTCTCTATTTGGTGTCTGAGACTTTAACTGTTTATAAGCGTTTAAATGTTTGGATTTGCCTGCGGCATGATCCACAATGGAGTCTTCTTTTAAAAAGCTGGCGCGTTTGATGCTGTCCACTCCGAATTTTTCACGAATGGAGTCGATGGCCCGGTCCATACGCTCCAGCTTTTCATTTTTTTGATTTTGGAACAGACTTAGCTGACAGTAATCCTCTGTGGAGATATGGCTGGTGCGGACACCGATCAGGCGCACCGGGGTTAAATCCCAGAAATCCCGCAGCAGTTTGCAGGCATTCTCATAAATGATGGTGGTGGAGTCCGTCGGATAATCCAGGGTAAGCTGGTGGGACAAATTGCGGAAATTGTAATCCCGCAGTTCCACGCAGATGCAGTTGCACTGGACATGGGCCTTGCGGAGGCGGATTCCCACGGTCTCGCATAAGGATAACAGCACCTGACAGGCAGTATCATAGTCGTCCACATCCCGTGAAAGGGTGGTGCGGTTGCCGTAGCCTTTGTTGAGAGCTTCTGGAGGAGCCACCGGATCATCGTCGATGCCGTTGGCGTAGCGGTAGATCTGGGCGGCGTATTTCTCCCCCAGATGGGCTTTTAGAATCTGAGGATCACAGTGGGCCAGATCTCCGATGGTGTGGATGCCGATGGATTCCATGCGCTTCTGGGCAGAACCGCCCACGAAGAACAGATCCCGGACCGGAAGCGGCCACATCTTTTGTGGAATCTCGGAGTTCCACAGGGTATGACAGCGGTCTGGTTTTTCAAAGTCCGAAGCCATCTTGGCCAATAGTTTATTAGAAGCAATTCCGACATTGACCGTAAAATGCAGTTCTTCCCGGATCCGCTCCCGGATCTTTCTGGCAGTTTCTAACGGATCCCCAAAAAGATGGATGGTGGAGGTCATATCCAGAAATGCTTCGTCGATGCTGAACTGCTCAATATCTGGAGTATATTCCTCCAGTAGATGGATCAGGGCGTCGGAGCACTGGGCATAAAATTCAAAACGGGACGGCACCAGAACCAGGTTCGGGCATTTCTTTAATGCCTGGGCCACCGGTTCACCGGTGGTGATCCCATATTTCTTTGCTGGAGTAGATTTGGCCAGAATGATGCCATGACGGGATTTCTGGTCGCCTCCTACTGCGGAGGGAATGGTGCGGAGGTCTAAGGCGTCCGGATCATTCGAAAGCCGGTAGACAGACTCCCAGCTTAAAAATGCGGAATTGACGTCAATATGAAAAATAATCCGATCTTTCTGATCCATAGAGTGTCCTCCTGTTTTTCCAAAACCAGGTTTTATTCGTTGAAAATTTCAGCCACAATGGTGAGATAGCTGGCTTTTATGATTTCTAGTATATCAGAATGTATGTTCGATGTAAAGCAAAGCCTTATCTTTAGGCAGCAGTAAATTTAAGAAAACAGCAGATCATTTTCCGGATTTTTTCTGGAGAAGGGAAGACGCCAGATGGTTGCGAATAGGATTGATAATAAGAGATCTGGAAAAGAGAATGAAATGAAAAAATGGAAATCCGTAGTGGTCATCTGGATGATAGCGACAGTTTTTCTTGGTACGTTTCCGACGCCATTTTGTGCCTATGGTCAGGAGACACCGGAGAATCTTTATGCAGGTTCTGCAGTCTTGATGGATGGAGATACGGGAAGAGTGCTGTATGGAAAAGCAGAAGAGGAGATCCGGCCCATGGCCAGTACCACCAAGATCATGACCTGTATTTTGGCGCTGGAGATGGGAGATGGCCAGGAATCGGTATCATTTTCTTCTAAGGCAGCGTCCCAGCCGGAGGTCCATCTGGGGGCGAAAAAGGGAGAGACCTTTTATCTGAAAGATCTGCTCTATTCCCTGATGCTGGAATCCCATAACGATACTGCAGTGGCGGTGGCAGAGAAAATCGGGGGAACAGTGGAGGAGTTCTGTCGCTGGATGAATGAGAAGGCGCGGGAGATCGGATGTGAGAATACATGCTTTTTGACGCCTAATGGATTAGATGGGGCAGAGACAAAGGAAAATGGAACGAAGCTGGTTCACAGTACGACTGCTGCGGACCTGGCAAAGATCATGGCCTATTGTGTCTGGAAATCTCCGAAAAGAAACGAGTTTTTGGAGATTACCAGAACCAGGAATTACAGCTTTTCCAATCTTGAAAATTCCCGCGTGTACAGCTGTTACAACCATAACGCATATCTGGAAATGGATGGGGATGCCATTTCTGGAAAAACGGGTTTTACCGGCGGAGCCGGGTATTGTTATGTGGCGGCAATCGAAAGCGAAGGGCGGCATTTCACGATGGCTCTGTTAGGCTGCGGCTGGCCGCCCCATAAAACGTATAAATGGAGTGATATGCGAAAACTGGCTGCTTATGGAAGGGAACATTTTCACAAAGAATCTCTGGATCAGGAGATACAGCTTCCGGGGATCCCGGTGACAGGGGGAATCGCGGACAGTGGTGATCCGGCAGAAACGGTGTCTGTGCCTGTGATGGTTTCGGGAACATTAATGGATTCACAGGTACTTTTGGGAGATGGAGAGCAGGTGCAGGTGAGAAAAAAACTGGAAAAATCGCTGGCCGCTCCGGTAAAGAAGGGGCAGAAGGTAGGGGAGATCACCTATCAGATCGGAGACTGGGTAGTGGAACGAGTGCCGGTGGCGGCGTCTATGGATATTTCCGCCTATACCTATTCCTGGTGTTTCAGACGGGTGGTGACGGATTTTTTTCAATAAGAGATTTGTTAATAAAAAAACAAAAAAGTGGTGTTTGCAACAAAAAACACGAAAAACTGCTTGAAATTTTCTCTTTATCATTATACAATTAGAATCGGCAGAAATTGGATTTATGGGGCAGATATCTGTAATTGCTGCAGGTATTTGTCCTCAAAATATTAAAAAATGGAGGACTGCAAAATGAGTAATTCAGCACAAACTTCAGCAAGCGCCAGAATCAATGGACTGCTTGATGAAAACAGTTTTGTTGAAGTAGGCGCTTATGTAACAGCAAGAAGCACCGACTTTAACATGACAAGCAAGGAAACACCAGCAGACGGTGTTGTTACCGGATACGGTACGATTGAAGGTAACCTTGTTTATGTGTACAGCCAGGACGCTTCCGTTATGGGCGGTTCCATGGGCGAGATGCACGCAAAGAAAATCTCTAACATTTATGCGCTGGCCATGAAGATGGGCGCACCGGTGATCGGACTGGTAGACTGCGCTGGTTTAAGACTTCAGGAGGCTACTGACGCTCTTCACGGCTTTGGTGAGCTGTATATGAACCAGACTATGGCATCCGGTGTGATCCCACAGATCTGTGCAATATTTGGAACCTGTGGCGGCGGTATGGCAGTTTCTTCTGCAATCGCTGACTTCACATTCATGGAGGAGAAAAAAGCAAAATTATTTGTAAATTCTCCAAACGCAATTGATGACAACTATGTTGAAAAGTGTAATACTGCATCTGCCCAGTTCCAGGCTGAGAAGGCTGGAATGGTAGATTTCATCGGTGATGAGGCTGCTATCTTAGCTGATATCCGTAAGCTGATCACTGTTTTACCAGCAAACAACGAAGAAGATATGTCTTATGAGGAATGCACCGATGATTTAAACCGTGTATGCTCTGATCTGGCAAACTGTGCAGCAGACGCAGCACTGGCATTATCCAGAATTTCTGATGGCAACTTCTTTATGGAAGTAAAATCCGCATTTGCACCGTCTATGGTAACCGGCTTCATCCGTCTGAACGGCAACACCGTTGGATGTGTAGCAAACCGTTCCGTAAGCTACGATGAGAATGGCGAGAAGGCAGCTGAGTATGATGCAGTCCTGACCGCTGATGGATGCAAGAAAGCAGCAGAGTTTGTTTCCTTCTGTGACGCATTCAACATCCCAGTCCTGACTCTGGTTCATGTAAAGGGCTACAAAGCAGACCAGTGCAGCGAGAGACATATGGCAAAAGCAGCAGCTTCCCTGACCTACACATTTGCAAACGCAAGTGTTCCGAAGGTGACAGTTATCACTGGCGAGGCTTATGGTACTGCATATCTGACTATGGCAAGCAAGGCTATCGGCGCAGATATCGTTTACGCATGGCCAAACGCTTCCATCGGCATGATGGATTCCAAGTCTGCAGCAAAGATCATGTACGCAGATGAGATCGCAGCTTCTGACAATGCAGTTGCTCTGATCAACGAGAAGGCAGCAGAGTATCAGAACCTGCAGTCCAGCGCAATGGCAGCAGCAAAGAGAGGCTATGTTGATGATATCGTAAATCCAGAGGATACCAGAAAACGTGTGATCGCAGCATTTGATATGTTATTCACAAAGAGAGAGGATCGTCCAGCTAAGAAACATGGTACGGTTTAAGGTGAGGTGACAGGCATATGAAACAGATTAAAAAACAGGTATTATTGGTACTTTGTGTGGTAGCCTGCCTCTTCTCCCTGACTGCATGTGGCAAAACAACTGACGCAGGATCTGGTATTGATCCGATGACAGAGGAAAGCTTAAAACAGCAGACAGTTACATTATTAGAGCAGATGGTTTCTATCCCGGCAGATCAGATGACCACGATCGTTGAACAGAACAGAAAAGCAGGTTCTGAGGCAGTCGCAGCAGGTCTTGAGACTTATGTAGGACTGGAAGATGATTTAGGTGCATACGTTTCTTCTGGCGAAGGAACCGTAAAAGAGATCAATGACGGCTACGAAGTAACTGTAGATACTGTATTTGAGAAGAGAGCATGTGCATTCTCCATCACCATTACTGAGGATATGACTTCCATTACAGGAATGTCTTTCGCTCCGGTTTATTCTCTGGGTGAGAACATGGAGAAAGCAGCGTTAAATACTCTGATGGGTATGGGAACCGTATTCATCGTGCTGATCTTTATCAGCCTTTTGATCAGCTGCTTCAAGTACATCAGTGTTTTTGAAAATAAGAAAAAAGCGGCAGCACCAGCAGCTCCTGCTCCGGCACCAGCACCAGCAGCACCGGCTCCAGTTGCTTTAACAACCGCAGCACCAGCAGGCACTGATGATGCAGAGATGGAGCGTCTGGCTATCATGACCGCTATCATCGAGCACAGAAGAAGAACTGCTTCCAGTGACAGTCTGGTAGTGCGCCCAATCAAGCGTTCCGCAGGCAATCGTTGGAAAAGATCATAATTTTATTATATTAATCAATTAGGAGGATTTATCATGAAAACTTATACAATTACTGTTAATGGCACTGTTTACTCTGTAACCGTTGAAGAAGGCGCATCCACAGGCGCAGCTCCAGTAGCAGCAGCACCAGTTGCAGCAGCTCCTGCACCAGCAGCAGCACCAGCTCCGGCAGCAGCACCAGCAGGCGCTCAGGGCTCCGTAACTGTTAACGCTCCAATGCCAGGCAAGATCTTAGGCGTAAAAGCAAGCGTAGGACAGGCTGTTAAGAAAGGTGATGTAGTTGTTGTTCTTGAGGCTATGAAGATGGAGAATGAGATCGTAGCACCTCAGGACGGTACCATCGCAAGCATTAATGTAGCAGTTGGCGATTCTGTTGAATCTGGCGCAGTTCTGGCTACATTAAACTAGGAATTACGTGAAGAACCTTTTTGCGTAGATTCCAGATGGAGGGATTGACATGGATTATATTACAAGTACATTGGGAAATCTTCTTCAGCAGACAGCATTTCTGAACCTGACCGGCGGCAACCTGATTATGATCGCTGTTGCCTGTGTGTTCTTATATCTGGCGATTAAAAAAGGATTTGAGCCTTTACTTCTTGTTCCGATCGCGTTTGGTATGCTGTTAGTTAATATCTATCCGGATATTATGAGAGCTCCAGAAGATTCTGCCAACGGTGTAGGCGGACTTCTCCACTATTTCTATATCCTGGATGAGTGGAGTATTCTTCCTTCCCTGATTTTCATGGGCGTAGGCGCTATGACCGACTTCGGTCCGCTGATCGCAAACCCGAAGAGCTTCCTGCTCGGTGCAGCAGCTCAGTTCGGTATTTACAGTGCATATT
>CAKRWX010000050.1 GCA_934418055.1 uncultured Lachnospiraceae bacterium | reverse complement strand
CGGCAGGAAAAGGAGAACAGTTATGAAAATTTTAAATCTGGCAGAAGAGTTACGCGGCAACGCATATCCGGGAAGAGGAATCGTCATTGGCAGGACGCCAGACGGCAAAAAGGCAGTGACTGCTTACTTTATCATGGGCAGAAGCGAGAACAGCCGCAACCGTGTGTTTGTTGAGGACGGGGCAGGCATCCGGACCCAGGCATTTGATCCATCTAAATTAACTGATCCAAGTCTGATCATTTATGCTCCGGTGCGGGTTCTTGGCAACAAGACCATCGTTACGAATGGCGATCAGACGGATACCATTTATGAAGGCATGGACAAGCAGCTTACCTTTGAGCAGTCCTTAAGAAGCCGGGAATTTGAGCCGGACGGTCCGAATTACACTCCTCGGATCTCTGGTATCATGCATATCGAGAATGGCAGATACAATTTTGCCATGTCCATTTTAAAGAGTGATGACGGCGATCCACAGTCCTGTAACCGCTATACCTACGCTTACGAGAATCCAAAGGCCGGACAGGGCCGTTTTATCCATACTTATATGCACGACGGCAATCCGCTGCCAAGCTTTGAGGGAGAGCCGAAGGTGGTTGCTATCTCTGGCGAGATCGATGAGTTTGCCAAGATGGTATGGGAGAATTTAAACCCAGACAATAAAGTTTCCTTATTTGTCCGCTACATTGACATCGAAACCGGCGCTTATGAGAGCCGAATCATCAATAAGAATTGCTAAGAAGGGAGAATCCAAATGAACGAACTGGAATTAAAATACGGCTGTAACCCAAATCAGAAACCTGCGCGGATCTTTATGAACGATGGAAAAGATCTGCCGATCAAAGTATTAAGCGGCCGTCCAGGCTACATCAATTTCCTGGACGCTTTCAATGGCTGGCAGTTGGTCAGAGAGTTAAAGAAAGCCACCGGACTTCCAGCAGCGGCTTCTTTCAAGCATGTTTCTCCAGCTGGCGCAGCAGTGGGTCTGCCATTGACGGAGACATTGGCAAAGATTTACTGGGTAGACGATATGGGCGATTTATCCCCGCTGGCAAGTGCTTACGCAAGAGCCAGAGGTGCAGACCGGATGTCTTCCTTCGGTGATTTCATTTCCCTGTCTGACGTGTGCGACGTGGATACGGCACGACTGATCAAGAGAGAGGTTTCCGACGGTGTCATCGCTCCAGGCTATGAGCCAGAGGCGCTGGAGATCCTGAAAGCTAAGAAAAATGGCAATTACTGCGTGATTCAGATGGATGAGAATTATGTTCCAGAGCCAGTGGAGCGCAAGCAGGTGTTCGGCGTTGTATTTGAGCAGGGCAGAAATGAGCTGGATATCAACAAAGAATTGTTAAATAACGTAGTAACGGAAAATAAGGAGATTCCGGATGAGGCGAAGATTGACCTGTTGATTTCCTTAATTACTTTAAAATACACCCAGTCCAACTCTGTCTGCTATGTAAAAGGCGGACAGGCCATCGGTATCGGCGCAGGACAGCAGTCCAGAGTCCACTGCACCAGACTGGCAGGCAACAAGGCGGACAACTGGTTCTTACGCCAGGCTCCACAGGTATTATCTTTACAGTTTGTGGACGGCATCAAGAGAGCAGATCGTGACAATGCTATTGACGTGTATATTGGAGAGGAGTACATGGATGTGCTGGCAGACGGTGCGTGGGAGAGAGTATTTAAGGTGAAACCTCCGGTATTTACCAGAGAAGAGAAGCGTGCATGGTTAGACCAGATGACTGACGTGGCATTAGGCTCTGACGCGTTCTTCCCATTCGGTGATAACATCGACCGGGCATATAAGAGTGGTGTGAAATACATCGCCCAGCCAGGCGGTTCCGTCCGTGATGATAATGTAATTGAGACCTGTAATAAGTATGGAATGGCTATGGCCTTTACCGGAATCCGTCTGTTCCATCACTAGAATTGCTGCTGCGATGCTGGAATATCATGCACTCAATGCGGACATAAATTCCGAATCAATGGAAATACAAAAAACAGGCCAGGTTTAAGTTTCTTGGCCCGTTACGTGGGAGTAGGCGGTTTTGACGCTTACTCCCTTTAAATTACCTAATTTTCCCGCCAGGGCAGAGATGGTGTCCTGGGGCGCGTCTAAGGCGATGGATAAAATATTGATCTTTTTCTGCCGGTAGGGAATCCCCATCCGCCCGATGATAAATTCTCCATAATCATGGAGCAGCCCATTTAACCGCTCCACCGAATCTCCATTTTCCACTATGATACTCATAACTGCAACCCGCGTTTCCATGGCAGATACCTCCTGGTGATCTCTATGCAAAGGCAATGATATACCGACTGCTTCGCAGAAATTTGTCTGGGTTTATTATAACATGGTTTCAGGAAAATCGAAACGGGAAAGGCACTGGAAAATTGTCCGAAGCATAAACTACATTAAGTTTAGCTTTCAGGTGGCTTTCTTTGAAAACCTTTCCGAATCCACTGACACCCGCTAAAGAGCGGGAATGCCTGGAGCGCTTAAAAGATGGCGACCAGGAAGCCCGCAGGCTCTTAATTGAACATAATATGCGTTTGGTGGCCCATGTGGTCAAAAAATATCAATATACCGATTATGATACAGAGGATCTGCTTTCCGTGGGAACCATCGGTCTGATCAAGGCAGTCAGCACATTTAAACCGGATCGGGGCTCCAAACTGGCCACTTACGCCGCAAAATGTGTGGAAAATGAGATCCTGATGCTGCTGCGGTCTCACAAGAAATATTCCAGGGAAGTCTCTCTTTATGAACCCATTGGCGTGGACAAAGACGGGGAATCCATCAATCTGGTAGACGTGATCCAAATGGAAAATGAGGACGTACTGGAGAAAATGATCCTGGACCAGGATGTGCGGGAACTGTACCAGGCTTATCGGGTCTGTTTAAATGACAATGAGAAACAGGTGGTGCGTATGCGCTATGGATTATTTGGTGGGAAAGAGTACACCCAGCGGGAGATCGCCCAGGCCATGGGACTGTCAAGGTCTTACATCAGCCGGATCGAGAAACGGGGGCTGGAGAAGATCCGGAAAGAAATGCGGAAAATATAAAATTTTTATAAAAAATATACAAAAGAAAAATAAAGAAAAGATTGACATTTGTCGAAAAGTATGATAAATTTTAAACATACAAAAGAGAAATGAATACTTTGGATTGTTACTGGTAAGCAGGCAAAACCAATTTTGAGTCGATATTTAGGTAGGGATATTGATTTGAAATTGGTTTTTTTCTTTATAGGCGTTGAATTGGAAAGATACGGGGCGAAGGAATGAGGATTGATCGGGTAATTAACAATAATGTAGTCAGCGCCATCGAAGAGAACGGGACAGAAGTGGTAGTCATGGGCAAGGGCGTAGGATTTCAGATGCGCCATGGGATGACGATTCCAGAGGAGCAGATTGAGAAGGTGTTCCGTCTGGATAACCCCAGTTCCATGGATCAGTTTAAGAATCTGGTTGCCAGTCTTCCGCCGGAGCGCCTTCAGATTTCCACAGAAGTGATCCAGTACGCAAAAGGGGTATTGAATAAAAAGCTGAGTCCTAACATTTACCTGACTCTGACGGATCATATCAATTTTGCTATTGAACGGTTTCAGGAGCATATGCTGTTTGGCAATCCGCTTTTGCGGGAAGTCCGGGCTTTCTATAAAGAAGAGTACATGATTGGAACCTTTGCATTGGATTTGATCGAACGGCGTCTTGGAATTGCGTTTCCTGTGGATGAGGCGGCATCGATCGCGCTTCATATTGTGAACGCAGAGTACAACACGAAGATGCGGGATACGATTGATATTACCAGGATCATTCAGGATGTGCTGGATCTGGTCCGGGAATATTTTCAGATGGAACTGGATGAGACTTCTCTCAGTTATGAGAGACTGATCACGCATCTGCGTTTTCTGGCACAGAGGATCTATACCAGTGAAACGATTGATGATGACACCGGGTTGTCAGAATTCCCTGGAATGATCGAGCAGATCTATCCAGAGGAATACCAGTGTGGCAGAAAGGTAAAAGAATATATTGAAAAGACCTATGGACATCAGGTATCGGAAGAGGAAGTGGCATATCTGGCAGTTCATTTAAAGCGGGTCAGAACACAGAAAGGAGAATAAACAGATGTTTAGCGCATTGAAGAAGTTTTTAGGAGGAGCTGAAAAAAAGGAGATCTTAGCTCCGGTTTCCGGAAAAGTAATTCCTATGAGCCAGGTGGCAGATCCTACATTCAGCCAGGAGATTTTGGGAAAAGGTGTAGCAGTGATCCCGTCAGAGGGACGGATCGTAGCTCCGGCATCCGGAGAGGTTGTGGTGATGTTTGAGACCAAACATGCAGTCAGCATCAAGGCGGATAATGGGGCGGAGCTGATCGTCCATATTGGTCTGGATACGGTGAATCTGAAAGGAAAGTATTTCGAGGCTCATGTAAAGCAGGGAGACCGGGTAAAGGCGGGGGATCTTCTCGTGACGGTGGATTTAGAGAAAGTAAAAGATGCAGGATATGATGTGACTACACCAGTGATCATCTGCAATACACCGGATTTCCCGGATATGGTATGTCATACTGGCATGGAAGTGAAAGCGCAGGATCCTGTGATCGAGTTGTAGGACAGATGGGATGGTATATAGAAAAATACAGTTAAAGGATCCAGAGGGACTCCATGCAAGGAATTCTGTGCAGATCTGCATGGCTGTGAGACAGCGGGATGTGAAAGTCTGTCTCCGTTTGGGAGAACGGGAAGCAGCTGCAGACCAGATCCTGGAAGTGATGGCGCTGAATGCGGACTGCGGGGACTGGATCGAGATTATTTCAGAAGGCAGGGAAGAAACAGAAGCGTTGGATGCGGTTCTGGAGATCCTGCAGTAAGATGCGGTTTGAATCCGTTAGGGGAACGGTTCAAATAAATAAATGGGGCGCAAGCCCAAAGAAAGGGGTTTTGTTTTATGATGAAGTTTTTCCAAAGACTAGGTAAGGCCTTGATGCTGCCGGTAGCATGTCTGCCAGTATGCGGTATCCTGATGGGTATCGGTTACATTCTGGCTCCAGCGGCAATGGCAGGTGAGGTACAGGGATTTACTGCTGGTGGATTTTCTTATTCCATCGGTCTGTTCCTGATCAAAGCAGGCGGCGCTTTAATTGACAATATGTCCTGGCTGTTTGCTATTGGCGTGGCAGTTGGTATGGCCGAGGATGGCGATGGCACAGCCGGTCTTGCTGGTCTGGTATCCATGTTTATGATCACAACTCTGTTAAGCAGCGGCTCTGTAGCCGGAATCACCGGTAAGGAAGCGGCTCCTGCATTCGGTAAGATCGTGAACCAGTTCGTAGGTATTTTATCTGGTCTGATCGGTTCTTTCTGCTACAACAAGTATAGAACCATTAAATTACCAGATGCCCTGGCATTCTTTAGCGGCAAGCGTGCGGTTGCGATTTTCACTGCTATGTATTCCATTTTAGCTGCTTTAGTTCTGTTCTTTGTATGGCCATTGGTATACGGCGGCTTAGTTACCATGGGTGAGACATTTATCGGTATGGGAGCGATTGGCGCAGGTATTTACACCTTCTTCAACCGTCTGCTGATTCCATTTGGTCTGCATCACGCATTAAACTCTGTATTCTGGTTTGACGTAGCTGAAATCAACGATTTAAGCAATTTCTGGGGCAACACAGGTGTTTATGGACAGACTGGTATGTATATGACCGGATTCTTCCCATTCATGATGTTTGGTCTTCCAGCAGCCTGCCTTGCGATGTATAAGACAGCAAAACCAGGCAAGAAGAAAATGGTATACGGACTGTTAGCATCTGCAGCATTCTGTTCCTTCTTCACTGGTGTTACTGAGCCGATCGAGTTCTCCTTCATGTTCCTGGCTCCTGGCCTGTATGTAGTACATGCGTTATTAGCAGGCGTTACATCTGCAATTACCGTAGCACTTCCAATCCGTGCAGGTTTCTCCTTCTCCGGTGGTGCCGTTGATATGGTACTCAGCTCTTTCACCCCACTGGCAGAGAATCCATGGCTGCTGATTCCAGTTGGCCTGGTAGTTGGTGTTCTGTATTATGTAGTATTTACCGTAGTGATCACCAAGTTCAACTTAAAGACTCCTGGACGTGAGGATGACGATGCAGATGAGTTAAAGGTTACTTTAGCAAATAACGATTATACTGCAGTTGCGAAGATCGTTTTAGAGGGTGTTGGCGGTGCTGCCAACGTAACTTCTATCGATAACTGTATCACAAGACTTCGTCTGGAAGTAAAAGATTACACCAAAGTAGACGAGAAAGTGATCAAATCCGCAGGTGTTGCAGGCGTGATCCGTCCAAGTAAAACTTCTGTACAGGTTATCATTGGTACTCAGGTACAGTTTGTAGCGGATGAATTCAAAAAATTGTGCAAATAAAGCTACGAAAAAGACATTGTAAAACAGGACCTACCCTTATATAATATAGGGGTAGGTTTTGTTACGTTCCAGGTATGTGTTTATAGGCTGGCATAGCAAGTGCGAAGACCTACGGAATGGTACAACTTATATTAGATCAGGAGGATGAAGCTATGGCAATTTTAGTAACAGGCGGAGCCGGTTATATTGGCAGTCATACTTGTATTGAGCTTCTGAATGCAGGTTATGATGTGGTAGTCATCGATAATCTCTGCAATTCATGCAAAGAATCTCTGAAACGTGTAGAGGAGATCACAGGGAAAAAATTAACATTCTATGAGGTAGATCTGCTGGATCAGGCAGCTGTAAAGAATGTATTTGATAATGAGAAGATTGAAGCGGTAATTCATTTTGCAGGTTTAAAAGCAGTAGGAGAATCTGTGTACAAGCCTCTGGAATATTATCATAACAACATTACAGGAACCCTGATCCTGTGTGACGAGATGAGAAAACACGGAGTAAAGAGCATCGTATTTAGTTCTTCCGCAACTGTATATGGCAATCCTGCATTTGTTCCGATCACGGAGGAGTGTCCAAAGGGCGAGATCACGAACCCATATGGACGTACCAAAGGTATGCTGGAGCAGATTTTAACAGATTTACATACAGCAGATCCGGAGTGGCAGATCATGCTGCTTCGTTATTTCAATCCGATCGGTGCACACAAGTCCGGACGGATTGGCGAGAATCCAAAGGGTATCCCAAACAACCTGCTTCCATACATCACCCAGGTGGCAGTTGGCAAGCTGGTATGCTTAGGCGTCTTTGGTAATGACTATGACACACCAGATGGAACCTGTGTAAGAGACTATATCCATGTAGTAGACCTCGCAGACGGTCATGTAAAAGCGCTTGAAAAGTTAAAAGCGGAACAGGGTGGTGTCTGGATCTACAATTTAGGAACCGGAACCGGTTATAGTGTTCTGGATGTGATCAATGCCTTCGAAGAAGCGAATAATCTGAAGATCAACTATGTGTTCAAAGACAGAAGAGCTGGAGATGTACCGGCATGCTATGCAGATCCATCTAAAGCAGAGAAAGAGCTTGGCTGGAAGGCAAAACGCGGTATCCGTGAGATGTGCGAGGATGCATGGAGATGGCAGAAGAACAATCCAGAGGGATATGCGGAATAAAAATTTCATAGAGTTAGGATGAAATGAGAACGGCTGGTGGAAACTGGCCGTTCTTTTTTTACAATGTGTAAAAACAAAAAAAGAACAAATGTTCGAAAAAGACTTGAAAAATAAAATTGAATGTGATATGCTAATGACAGAAAAAAACAAACACATGTTCGATGCGCGTTGAGAAAAAGGAGTGAAATAGATGCTGATACAGGAAGAGATGCCCTTACAGGAAAAATTAGGAATTTTGGCAGATGCAGCCAAGTATGATGTGTCCTGTTCTTCCAGTGGTTCCCAGAGAGGGGGAAAGGCGGGAATGCTGGGTAATACGGTAGCACCGGGCATCTGCCACAGCTTTGCGGCGGACGGCAGGTGTATCTCCCTGTTGAAAATCCTGTTTACCAATCAGTGTATCTATGATTGCCGTTACTGTATCAACCGCCGTTCTAATGACGTGGTGCGGACGTCCTTTACCCCGGATGAAGTGTGTCATCTGACCATAGAATTTTATCGCCGCAATTATATCGAGGGATTATTTTTGAGCTCCGGCGTATTAAAAAGCCCGGATTATACCATGGATCTGTTGTATCAGACTTTATGGAAACTGCGGAATGAATACCGGTTTAACGGCTATATTCATATCAAGGTGATTCCAGGGGCAGATCCGGTACTGGTGGAGCAGATCGGTCTTCTGGCAGATCGCGTCAGCATTAATATGGAACTTCCTACAGCAGAAGGGTTGAAGAAATTAGCGCCGGGAAAGACCAGAGAGCGGATTCTGTCGCCTATGAAGCAGATCAGTGGGAAGATCTGGCAGCAGGAACGGGAGATTGTGCCGTATCGTGGACAAAGAAAGTTCGTGCCAGCGGGACAGAGTACCCAGATGATCGTAGGTGCCACGCCAGAGAGCGATTATCAGATGATTACCATTGCGGAGGCCTTGTATCACCGTTTTGATTTAAAACGGGTGTATTATTCCGCCTTTGTCCGGGTCAACGAAGACAGCCAGCTTCCGGTAATTCCAGGCGGTCCGCCACTTCTTCGGGAACACCGGTTATACCAGGCGGACTGGCTGATGCGTTTTTACGGATTTCAGGCGAGGGAGCTTCTGAATGAGAAACGACCCAATTTTAACGCTTTTTTAGATCCCAAGTGCGACTGGGCGTTAAACCACTTGGAGCAGTTCCCTGTGGAGGTGAACCGGGCGGATTATCAGACGCTTTTGCGGGTCCCTGGAATCGGTGTCAAGTCCGCCAAACGGATCGTGGCGGCCCGGAGAGGCACGGCGTTAGACTATGGAGATCTAAAGAAGATCGGTGTGGTGTTAAAGCGGGCGGTGTACTTTATCACCTGCAAAGGAAAGATGATGTATCCGACCAGAATCGATCAGGATTTTATCACCAGTCAGCTGGTCAGTGAAGAACACAAAAAAGCCTGGGATATCAGCCATACGGACACGTATCGGCAGATGTCGCTGTTTGATGATGGATTTCTGGGAGGTGTTGTATGACGATTTTTACCTGTAGTGATACCTTTGAAGGAATTTTATGCGGCGTGTATGATGCCTGGATGAGCAAACTGGGCCATGCCAATGTGAAACTGGAACTGGAGAACCATGGAAATCTCCAGATGTTTGCCCAGTACCGTGAGGTAGAAGTGACGCCAGAAAAGACCGAGAAGGTGATCTCTGTGATCCGTAAGAAAGCAGGAGACCAGGTCTATGAGCAGGTTTACCGGGCTTTTTTGAGCGGAGAAGAGGAAAAAGCAGATGCCATTTATCGTTATCTGGTCTACGCGATCACCTATGGGAGAAAAATCGTAGATCAGATTCAGATTCCAGCTGTGTATGAGATTTTCCGCATCAATCGGATGGTATCGAATGAAGCCCATTATCTGATAGAGTTTCTGCGGTTTGGAAATACCCGGGATGGAATCCTGTTTGGAACAGTCGGTCCGGAGAATGATGTGATCGTTCTTCTGGCTCCTCACTTCGCAGACCGGTTGCGGGGAGAAAACTGGGTGATTTACGATGAAAAACGGAAAAAAGCTGTAGTGCATCAGGCAGAGCAGCCGTGGTTTATGGTACAGCTGGATGATGAGAGCTGGAAAGAACGACTGGAAGACAGCAGTGACCAGAGTGCTTTTGAGAACTTGTGGAAGACCTACCATGAGCATATTGCCATCATGGAGAGAATCAATCCAAGGTGTCAGATGAACCATCTGCCACTCCGTTTCAGACCGTATATGACGGAATTTCAGGGGTGATCGGCAAAATCCGCTTGCTATTTGAGAAAGTATCCAGTATGATGAAAGTATCATTTCAAAAAGAGAGTCAAGAGAAACGAATCAAGAGTATTTCAGGTGTATCTGTACGAATTCATAAGAGAAAATCCAACCAAGAGAATGATTGAGAAGGAGAAACATGTGATTTGACTGCGGTAAGGAGGAAGCAGTGTTTAGTAAGGTGTTTGGCATCGGTCTGTCAGGAATCGATGCTTACGAGGTTTCGGTGGAAGTGGATGTCAGTGACGGACTTCCAGCATTTGTCATGGTGGGAGTTCTGGCAGCGGAGGTAAAAGAGGCCCAGGACCGGGTAAGGACAGCGCTTCGCAACAGTGATTTTGCATTGCGGTCCCAGAAGGTGACGGTGAATTTATCCCCTGCTGGGGTGCGGAAAAGCGGCACTGCGTTTGATCTGGCCATTGCGGCTGGGGTGCTGGGTGCCTACGGGCTGATGGACTGTGCGGCATTTCGGGATGCGGTGCTGTTGGGAGAACTGGGGCTGGACGGACAGGTGCGTCCGGTACGAGGTGTCCTTTCCATGGTGATGGAGGCCAAAAGGTGTGGGAAAAAGATCTGCGTGGTTCCACAGGATAATGTGCGGGAAGGTCAGATGATACCAGGGATCCAGATCATTGGTATCCGGTCGGTGAAGGAACTGCCGGAGCTATTAAAAGAGAAGACTCAGAGAAGCGGAGTAGGCCGAATAACCAGACCGCAGGAAAACTGGGAAGCAGAGCCAGAGACGTACCCGGTCGATTTTAAGGAGGTACAGGGACAGCTTTTTGTCCGCCGGGCTACAGAAGTGGCAGTTTCTGGCAGACATCATATTTTGTATATTGGATCTGCTGGAAGCGGTAAGACTATGATTGCAGAGAGGATTCCTACGATTCTGCCGTCCGGCAGTATTGAGGAACAGCTGGAGATCTCCAGAATTTACAGTGTATGCGGGATGCTTTCCAGGGAACATCCTCTTATGCGGAAGCGGCCATTCCGCAGCCCCCATCATTCCTGCAGTGTCCAGGCATTGGCGGGAGGTGGCAAGTATCCAATTCCAGGAGAATTGTCTCTGGCCAGTGGCGGTGTCTTGTTTTTGGATGAACTTCCAGAATTTCCAAGATGTGCCATTGAACTTTTGCGGGAACCATTGGAAAGCAGAAAAATCGTCATTTCCAGGGTGAATGGAAGATATGAATTTCCGGCGGATTTTATTCTTGCGGCAGCCATGAATCCCTGTCCCTGTGGCTTCTATCCAGACCGGAACCGCTGCCATTGCACTGATACCCAGATCCGCAATTATCTTGGAAAAGTGTCGAAACCGATCCGCGACCGGATCGATATCTGTGTGGAGGCCGCAGCGGTCTCTTACGAGGAGTTAAACAGTCGAAAGGAGCAGGAATCCTCAGAAACCATCCGGAAGCGGGTAGAACGTGTCAGGGAGATCCAGGAAGCACGTTTTCGTGGAACAGGGATCCATTTCAATGGAGAGATGAGTGGAGAACTGATCCGGAAGTTTTGTGTGCTGGAACAGGGAGAAGAGGAGTTTTTCCGGGATTTGTATCAGAAGCGGGGATTCAGCGCCCGTGGCTATGGGAAGGTATTAAAGGTGGCGAGGACGATTGCAGATATGGAAGGATCAGAGCTGATCCGTCACCCACATTTATGTGAGGCAATTGGTTATCGCAGTCTGGAGGAAAAGTATTGGAACGGCAATTGAAAAGTTGGGGACCAGAACGATTGGCAATAGAACGGGAATACCTATACTGGCT